>NZ_JBJGYN010000020.1:0-82886 GCF_054050015.1 Geodermatophilus sp. SYSU D01176
CCCCCCCCCCCCCCCCCCCCCCCCCCCCCCCCCCCCCCCCCCCCCCCCCCCCCCCCCCCCCCCCCCCCCCCGGGGCTCAGCGGCGCCGGCGCCTGACCACGAGGGTCACCACCAGCAGCAGCACCGCGGCACCGGCCAGCGGCGCGGCGTAGCGGGTGAACGCGGCCCCACCGGCGACCTCGAGCAGGTCGATCGGCTCCGGCTCGGCGTGCCTCGGCCCCACCTGCCGGGCCGCGGGAGCGGCCGGGGCGGAGGCGGCGGGGCTGGTGGCCGGCGCAGCAGGGGAGGTGCCGGTCGCCGCCGGGGCGGCGGTGGCAGCCACCGGCGCGGTGTCGCCCCCCGAGATCCGGTCCGTGGCTGCCGCGGCCGTCTTCTTGGCCGCGGCTGCGGTCGTGCGGGCCTTCTCCGCCGCCGCGCCATCGCCCGGCACCTGCTCGGCCGAGGCGGCGACCTCCTCGGCGACGCCCGCCGCCGTGGCCGCGACCTTCTTCGCCGGCGTCGCCTTCTCCGCGGGCGCGGGAGCAGCAGCTGCCGCCGTCGCCCCCTCGTCGCCGGAAGCGAGCTGGGCGGCGAGCTTGTCGGCGAACTGGCCGAGCAGCTTGTTGCCGACGTCGGTCATCACGCCACGGCCGAACTGGGCCGGCCGGCCGGTGATGTTCAGGTCGGTCAGGACGTCGACCCGCGTGGTGTCGCCCTCGGCCTTCAGCTGGGCGGTGATGAGCGCGGCCGCGGTGCCGTTGCCGCGCTGGTCCTTGCCGCGGCCGTCGATGACCGCCCGGTGCGCCGCCTCGTCCTTCTCGACGAACGAGGCCTTGCCCTGGTAGGTCAGGTTGATCGGGCCGAGCTTGACCTTGACCCGGCCGGTGAAGTCGTCACCGGTGACCGAGTCCAGCGCGGCGCCGGGCATGCACGGCGCGATCCGCTCGATGTCCAGCAGCACCCGCCAGGCTTCGTCGATCGGCACGGGGACGGTGAACGAGTTCTCCAACTGCACGGTGCTACCTCCGAGGTGCGGCGGTCGGCCGGCCCGCCCACGAGGGGCAGGCCGGCCGAGTCGGGCGCGGCCCCGTCCAGGGCACCGCCCCGAGCTTGCGAGGGGTGGGGAGGACGGGGTCCTTCAAGCTACAGCCCCGCCGCGGCGGTCACCGCGCGACGAGTGAGCACCTGCGCCAGGTGCTCCCGGTAGTCGGCCTGGGCGTTGAGGTCGCTGCTCGGGGAGGTCCCCTCGGCGGCCGACCGGGCCGCCGCGGCGATCGCCTCCGGGCTCGCCGGGGCACCGGCCAGCGCGGCCTCCACCGCGCTCGCGCGCAGCGGGGTGGAGCCCATGTTCGTCAGCCCGATCCGCGCCTCGGCGATGTGCCCGTTCTCCCGCCGGACGACCGCGGCCACCGCCACGATCGACCAGGCCTGCGCCACGCGGTTGAACTTCTCGTAGCGCATCCCCCACTCACCGGCCAGCTTGGGGACGCGGATCTCGACGAGCAGCTCCCCCTCCTCCAGCGCGGTGGTCAGGTAGTCGACGAAGAACTCCGCCGCCGGGACGGTCCGCTGACCCTCGAGACCGGCGATGACGAACTCCGCGTCCAGGGCCAGGGCCACCGCCGGCAGGTCGCCGGCGGGGTCGGCGTGGACCAGGGCCCCGCCGAAGGTGCCGCGGGCGCGAACCTGCCGGTCGGCCACCGTCTCGGTCGCCTCGGCGATGAGCGGCGCGTACTGCTGCACCAGCGGGTCGGTCATGACGTCGTGGTGCGTCGTCATGGCCCCGATGACGATGGCGTCGCCGTCGTCCCGGACGCCGCGCAGCTCGGAGATCCGGGCCAGGTCGACCACCGTCTCCGGCGCGGCCAGCCGCAGCCGCATGACCGGGATCAGCGACTGGCCGCCGGCCAGGATCTTCACGTCGTCCCCACCCTCGGCGATGGCCTGCAGGGCCTCGTCGACGGTGGTGGGACGGGCGTACTCGAACGGAGCGGGGATCACCGGTCACCTCCGAGGGCGGACTGGGGGGTGGAGACGCCGGCGGTGGTCTCGGTCTGCGCCCCACCCCAGGCGTTGGTGCCGGCGGTGGCACGGTCGCCGCCGTCCCCGCCCTCGTGGATGGCCCGCCAGACCCGTTCCGGGGTCAGCGGCATCCGGATGTCGCGGACCCCGAGGTGCCGGACGGCGTCCAGCGCGGCGTTCACCACCGCCGGGGTGCTCGCGATGGTGCCGGCCTCGCCGACCCCCTTCGCGCCGATCGGGTTGCCCGGCGCCTCGTGCACCGTGTTGCCGGTGTCGAAGTGCGGCAGGTCGGCCGCCGAGGGGACCAGGTAGTCGACGAACGTGCCGGTGGTGAGGTTGCCGTCGGCGTCGTAGACGGCCTCCTCGAACAACGCCTGGGCGATCCCCTGCGCCAGCCCGCCGTGGATCTGCCCCTCGACGATGAGCGGGTTGACGATCGTGCCGACGTCGTCCACGCAGGCGTACCTGCGGATCTTCACCATCCCGGTCTCGGTGTCGACCTCCATGGCGCAGAGGTGGGTGCCGTGCGGGAAGGAGAAGTTCTCCGGGTCGAACGTCGCGTCCGCGTCGATCGAGGGCTCCATGCCCTCGGGGAAGTTGTGCGCCGCGAAGGTGGCCAGCGCGATCTCCTGGATGCCGACCTCGGCGCCCGGGGTGCCGCGGACGGAGAACTTCCCGCCGGTGAACTCCAGGTCCTCCTCGCTGGCCTCGAGCAGGTGAGCGGCGACCCGGCGGGCCTTGGCGACCACCTTCTCGGCCGCGTTGACCACAGCGGCCCCGCCGACCACCAGTGACCGGGAGCCGTAGGTGTCCAGCCCGCGCGGGGCGACCGATGTGTCGCCGTGCAGCACCTCGATGTCCTCGAACGGCACGCCGAGCCGGTCGGCGACCAGCTGGCTCCACGCCGTCTCGTGACCCTGGCCGTGCGGGGTCGAGCCGCTGACCACCTCGACCTTGCCGGTCGGGAGCATCCGGATGGAGGCGTGCTCCCAGCCGCCGGCGCCGTAGGACAGCGAGCCGAGCACCCGGGAGGGCGCCAGGCCGCACATCTCGGTGAAGGTCGAGACCCCGATGCCCAGCTGCACCGGGTCGTTCGACTCCCGGCGGCGGCGCTGCTCCTCACGCAGCTCGTCGTAGCCGATGAGCTCCAGGGCCTTCTGGGTCGCGGTCTCGTAGTCGCCGCTGTCGTAGGTCATCCCGGCGACCGAGGTGAACGGGAACTCCTCGGCCCTGATCCAGTTCTTGCGGCGCAGCTCAAGCGGGTCCATGCCGAGCTCGACGGCGAGCTCGTCCATGATCCGCTCGACGGCGAAGGTCGCCTCGGGGCGTCCGGCGCCGCGGTAGGCGTCGGTGGGCGTCTTGTTGGTGAAGATGCCGTCGCACTCGAAGCGGTAGGCCGGGAACTTGTAGATGCCGTTGAACATGAAGGCGCCGAGCACCGGGACGCCGGGGCTGACCAGCCGCAGGTAGGCGCCCATGTCGGCGAGGATCCGGCAGCGCAGGCCCTTGACGTTGCCCTCGCGGTCGGCGGCGATGTCGATGTACTGGATCTGGTCGCGGCCATGGTGGGCCGTCATCAGCGACTCGCTGCGGGTCTCGGTCCACTTGACCGGCTTCCCGAGCCGGCGGGCCACCAGGAGGCTGATGACCTCCTCGGGCGTCACCTGCAGCTTGCCGCCGAAGCCGCCGCCGACGTCGGGGGCGACGACGCGCAGCTTGTGCTCGGGCACGCCGGTGACCATCGCCAGCATGATCCGCAGGATGTGCGGCACCTGGGTCGAGGACCACATCGTGTAGTTGTCGCCCTGCGGCTGGACGACGACCGAGCGGGGCTCCATGAACGCGGGGATCAGCCGCTGCTGCACGAACCGGCGGCTGACCACGACCTCGGCGTCGCGGAACGCCTCGTCGGTGTGCTGGCCGGTGCCGGCGTCCCCGGACTCGAAGACGAAGTGGAAGCTGCGGTTCGACTCGAGGTGGTCGTGGGTCAGCTGTGCGCCCTCGGCGACCGCCTCCTCCATGTCCAGCACCGCGGGCAGCAGGTCGTAGTCGACGTCCACCAGCTCGACGGCGTCCTGCGCGGCGGCCTTGCTGCGGGCGACGATCACCGCGACGGCCTCGCCGACGTGGTTGACCTCGTCCACCGCGATCGACGGGTGCCCGGGGTTGACCATGTCCGGGGTGACCGGCCAGGCGCACGGGATCGAGCCCTGCTCGTCGGCCACGTCGCGCCCGGTCAGGACGGCGACCACGCCGGGCGCCTCCTGGGCGGCCGAGACGTCGACGGCGGTGATCTTGGCGTGCGCCACGGGGCTGCGGACGACGGCCAGGTGCAGCATGCCCGGCAGCACCATGTTGTCGGTCCAGGTGGTCCGGCCGGTGATCAGCCGGGCGTCCTCCTTGCGGCGCCGGGCCTTGCCGACCTCGCGCTCCGGAGCCTGCGTGGTCCGGTCCTCGACGGCGGTCATGCCTGACCCGCCACGTGCGGAGCGGCCGCGGTGTCGACCTCGGCCGGGGAGACGGAACCGTTGCCGCGCATCTCGCCGGCGGCCTGCTGCACCGCCCGGACGATGTTCTGGTAGCCGGTGCAGCGACAGAGGTTGCCCTCGATGCCCTCGCGGACCTCGGTGTCGCTCGGGTCCGGGTTCTCCTTGAGCAGGTCGACCGAGGCCATGATCATCCCCGGCGTGCAGTAGCCGCACTGCAGGCCGTGCATCTCGTGGAAGGCCTTCTGCACCGGGTGCAGGCTGCCCTGAGGCGCCAGCCCCTCGATGGTGGTCACCTCGCCGCCGTCGGCCTGGACGGCCAGCACGGTGCAGGACTTCACGGCCGCGCCGTCCAGGTGGACGGTGCAGGCGCCGCAGTTGCTGGTGTCGCACCCGACGACGGTGCCGACCTTCCCCAGCTGCTCCCTCAGGTAGTGCACCAGCAGCGTCCGGGGTTCGACGTCGTCGCTGTACGTCACCCCGTCCACCCGCACGTTGATCTGGGTCACCGTTTCCTCCGCTCCTCTGCAGGGGTCGCGTGTGGTGCCGGGCACAGCCCCACCTGCCGCGAGTCTGTCGAGCAGCACGTGACTTAGGCCACGCTTACCTGAGGACGTAGGTCCCGGTCCACCACGCAGATGCGGCAACTCTCCGTCGGTACGCCCGCAATTCCGGGTCTTTCGTCCCGCCTGACCCGCGTCCGCGGGAGCCAGACAACGTTGCAGGCGGGTTGCAGCAGTTCCCGCGTCGCGAGCGACGCGGACCCGGGTGGAACGGCTCCAGGGAGAGGTAGTTAGGTGAGCCTCACCTAGTCGGAGGGAAAGCCATGTCCGTTCGCCCGTTCCTGCACGGTGCCGCCCTGCTCGCCGCCACCGTCCTCGTCACCAGTTGCGGCTCCGGCGACACCGGGTCCTCCGAGGACGCCGCCGCGTCCACCGGTCCGTCGGACTCCGGTGGGGCCTTCCCCGTGACCGTCGAGACGGCCTTCGGCCCGGTGGAGGTCCCCGAGGAGCCCCAGCGGGTGGTCGCGCTCGGCTGGTCGGACGCCGAGACGGCGCTGGCGCTGGGCGTGCAGCCGGTGGGGGCCAGCGACTGGCTGGCCTTCGGCGGCGAGGGCGTGGGTCCGTGGGCGGAGGGGCGCTACGACGAGGCCCCGGAGATCATCGAGACGCTCGAGCCCAGCCTGGAGGCGGTCGCCGCGCTGGAGCCCGACCTCATCCTGGACACCCGCTCCCCCGCGACGCAGGAGCGCTACGACTCCCTCAGCGCCATCGCGCCGACCATCGGCCAGCCCGAGGGCGTCGGCGCGTACCTGACCACCTGGCAGCAGCAGCTGGACCTGGTCGGCCAGGCTCTGGGCCGCGAGGAGCAGGCCGACGAGCTGCAGGCCGAGGTCGAGCAGCAGTTCACCGAGGCCGCGGCGGCCAACCCGGAGTTCGCCGGCACCGAGGTCGCCGTCGGCGCCTACACCTCCGAGGGCTTCGGCGCCTACGTCCGCGGCGACACCCGCGTGGACTTCATGGAGTCGCTGGGCTTCACCAACAAGCCGGCCATCCAGGACCTCGCCGGGGAGAGCTTCTTCGTGTCGATCAGTGAGGAGCAGGTGCCGCTGCTCGACGCGCCGCTGACCGTGGTCTTCCCGATCTTCGTCGAGGCCGCGCAGATCACCGACAACCCGCTGTGGCAGTCGCTGCCCGCGGTGCAGCAGGGCAACGCGCTGGTGCTCGAGGACCAGACACTGTCCAACGCCTTCTCCAGCGGCTCGGCGCTCGGCACGCAGTACGCGCTGGAGAACGCCGTCCCGCTGTTCGCCGAGACGCTCGCGAACTGACGCCTACCGGGCCGGTGCGGGCACCGTCCGCACCGGCCCGGTCCGCCCTTCGCGGCGGCGCAGCACGGCCGAGGCGGTGAGCGCGGCCAGCCCGACCGCGGCCAGGGCCGCGCCGACGCCGGCCGGGGCGGTCCAGCCCAGGCCCGCCGCGATGACCACGCCGCCGAGCCAGGCACCCAGGGCGTTGGCCGCGTTGAGCGCCGAGTGGTTGAGCGCGGCACCCAGCATCTGCGCCTCGCCGGCGACCTCCATCAGCCGCAGCTGCAGGGTCACCACGAGCACCGAGGCGGTCGCCGAGAGCAGGAAGAGGGTGGCCAGCAGGCCCGGCGCCCAGCCCGCGAGCAGCGCCACCAGGGCCAGCAGCACCCCCATCGTCACCATGGCGCCGACCAGTGAGCGGAACAGCGCGAGGTCGGCGAGCCGGCCGCCGAGCGCCGTCCCCAGGACCCCGCCGACCCCGAAGACCAGCAGCACCCACGGCACCGTGCCGCGCGGCAGCCCGGCCTCCTCCGTGGTGAGCGGAGAGACGTAGCTGTAGACGGCGAACATGCCGCCGAAGCCGACGGTGGCCACGAGCAGGGTCAGCAGCACCTGCGGACGGCGCAGCGCGGCCAGCTCGGTGGCGACGGTGACCTCGGCCCGCCCCGGCGAGGACGGCACGGCGGCGAGCACCGCCACCACGGTCGCCACGGCGAGGACGACGACCGCCCAGTAGGCCGCCCGCCAGCCCAGCGCCTGCCCCAGCCAGGTCGCCGCCGGGACGCCGGCCAGGTTGGCCACCGCCAGGCCGAGCATCACCGAGCTGACCGCCCGGCCGCGGAGCTCGGCGCGCACCAGCGAGGCGGCGACGAGCGAGGCGACGCCGAAGTAGGCGCCGTGCGGCAGCCCGCTGACGAAGCGGGCGAGCAGCAGCGAGGAGTGCCCGGCCGCCAGCGCGCTGCCGAGGTTGCCGACCAGGAACGCGGTCATGAGGCCGACCAGCAGCCCACGGCGCGGCAGCCGGGCGCCGAGCGCGGCGATGACCGGTGCGCCCACCACCACGCCGAGCGCGTAGGCGGAGATGACGTGACCGGCGGTGGGGATGTCGACCCCGACGCCGTCGGCGATCTCGGGCAGCACGCCCATCGTCACGAACTCGGTGGTGCCGATGGCGAAGCCACCGAGCGCCAGGGCGACGACCGCGGCGACGACCCGCCGGGCGCTGAGCAGGGGGACGTCGGCCGGTGCGGTCACGTGGAAGAGGCAAGGCCACCCGCCCCGGCCGCATTCCCCGCGTCAGTGACGTGCTGGAGCGGCCCCGTCCAGCGGCTCGCCGCGAGCCCCTGACGCCCCCCTCGCAGGGGCCCGCCGCGAGCCTGCGAGCGGCGGGGCGCAAGGGGGTCCTTGCGGCAGCGGCGCGCGCGGCCCCCGGCGCAGGCGGTGCAGGTGCGCGGCGACGGCCGGCCGGCTCGGCGCGCCGGGCGGGAGGCTCTCCAGGCACGCCTGCCAGACCGCGGCGTCGTCCTGGGCCTCGGGCAGCCGGGTGTAGCGCAGCAGCACCTCGGGACGGCGGGCGGCGAGCACGGCCTGGCGCAGCGAGGCCGACAGCCGGTCGCGGGCGGCGACCACGCCGGGCGCGGACGAGCGGGGCAGCACCGCGCCGGCGTAGCGCTCCAGCGCGGGACCGACGGCGCCGCGGGCCAGGAGCCGGCGCACCTGGTCCAGGTCGGTCTCCAGCGGGCCGGTCAGCCGGTAGGGCCGCGAGCCGAGCAGGTGGGCGCCGACCAGCCGGCGCAGCCGGGACAGCTCGGCCCGGACGGTGACCGCGGCCGCGTCGCCGGCGTGGCACTCGGCGGCCAGCTGCTCGGCGGTGCGCCCGTTGCCCCCGGCCGCGGCCTCCGCGAGCAGCAGCAGCAGCTCGGAGTGGCGCAGCGAGAGCTCCGCGGGACCGGAGGGCAGGACCAGCCGCGCGCGCTCCCGGCCGAGCACCTCCAGGCGCGGGGCGGGGCGGGCAGCCGGTCGCGGTGCCGGGGCCGCCGGCCGGACGGCGTCCTCGCGGTGCAGCCAGCGCAGCTCGGCCTCGACGGCGGCGACCGTGGCCCGGACCAGGGTGAGCACCTGCGGGCTGGCCACGTGGTCGCCGCCGGTGACGTCGATGGCGCCGAGCAGCACGCCGGTGACCGGGTGGTGCACCGGCGCGGCCGAGCAGCTCCAGGGCTGCACCGGACGCCGGTAGTGCTCGCTGCCGTAGATCTGGACGGCGTGGTCGAGGGCCAGCGCGGTGCCCGGCGCGTTGGTGCCGGCGACCTCCTCGGCCCAGCGGGACCCCTCGACGAAGTGCATCGCCTCGGCCCGCGCGCGCAGCTGCCGGTCGCCCTCGACCCAGAGCATCCGGCCGTCGGCGTCGGTGACCGCGACGATCATCCGGTCGGCCTCGGCGTCCTCGACCAGCAGCCGGCGGATCACCGGCAGCACCGGCGCCAGCGGGTGCGCGGCGCGGTAGGCCAGCAGCTCGTCGTCGAGCAGCTCGACCGGCGGGGCCGCGCCGTCGGGGTCGACGCCGCCGGCGAGGCTGCGCCGCCAGGAGTCCCAGACGACGGCGCGGACCGGGCCGGGTGCCGAGGGGCCGGCGCGGGTGACGAGCGCCTCGTGGGCGGCGCGCAGCCTCCGGGTGAGCATGGGGTCGGGCAGGCCGTCGGGCAGCGCGACCCACGGGTTCACCGCCGTCACGGCTCAGCCGTCATGTGATCGTCCGCGGGCTCGGGTCCATCGTCCGCCCATCGTGACCGCTCCTCCGCGTTTCCACCAGGGAGCCGGTCGTACGCAACCGGTTCGGGGTGGGCATCGGCGCAGGTCGGGCGGGCAGCAGCGCCCGGGCGTCGCGGGCCCGGACGGCGCCGGCCCACAGACCGGCGCCGTAGGCGAGGTCCTCCAGCCGCCGGCCGGCGGCGAAACGCAGCGCCCCCACGCGCGCGCGGTGCGGCCACCAGGCCAGGACGGCGTCGGCCACGGCGGCCACGGCGACCGCCCGGCGGGCGCGGCGGGACACCCCGGTGGCGGCCACCGCCAACGGCCAGTGGTGGCGGGTGACGCTGCGGGCCAGCGTCTTCCCCGCCGCGGCGCTGCCCCGCACCACGAGGACCGCGGCCAGCCCGATGGGCGCCCGCCCGCCGGGCGGGGCCAGCCGGGGCGCCAGCCGGCCGGTGGCCACGCCGAGCACCGCGGCCGCGGCCAGCGCGCCGGAGCGGCGGCCGGTCAGCGCCAGCGCCCAGGCCGCCGCCGACCACGGCGAGAGCACCAGGGGTGCGACCGCGGCGCCGTGCCGCGCGGCCAGCAGCGCGGCGCCGGTGCCGTAGAAGGCGCGGCGGCGCAGCCACTCGAAGGTGGCCGCCCGGTGCTCGTGCGCGACCGCCGCCGACGGCTCGTAGCGCACCCGCCAGCCCGCCGCGACCAGCCGCCACACCAGGTCGACGTCCTCGGCGACCTGCATCGACTCGTCGAACCCCGCACCGAGGGCGTCCCGGCGGGCCACCATCGCCGCGCTGGGCAGGTAGGAGACCGCCGTCCCCGGGGCGACCGGCGCCGGGGCGGGGCCCATGTCCAGCGCGCTGACGGCGGCCTCGTACGGCTCGACCCAGCCGCCGCCGTGGGCCGGCAGCGCGGTGATCCGCGGGGCGACCAGCGCCAGCCGCGGGTCGGCGGTGTGCCGGGCCAGCGGCCCGGACCAGCCCGGCAGCGGCACGCAGTCGGAGTCGAGGAAGGCCACGAGCGGGGTGGTCGCCGCGCGCAGGCCGGCGTTGCGGGCGGCGGCCGGGCCCCGGGCGGTGGCGTGCCGCAGCACCCGGGCACGGTGGCGGCCGGCGGTGGCGGTCACCGCGGCCGGGTCGGCGGAGCCGTCGTCCACCACGAGCACCGGGACGCCGGCGGTGTCCGGGTCGGCGCGCAGCGCGGTGAGCAGCCGGTCCAACTCCGCCGGGCGGTCCTTGACCGGGACGACGACGGTCAGCTCCCCCGCCGGGGCGCCGTCCGGCTCGGGGTGGGCGAGGCCGGCGTCGAGGAGCCGGGCGGCCAGTGCGGCGGAGACGGCGTCCCGGACGACGAGCCGGTCGGTGCGCAGCAGGTCGCGGGCGCGCGGCCGGAGCCGCACCAGCCGCAACGGCGACCCGCCGAGCAGCGTCGTCCCGCCGTCGCGGCGGCGGACGCGCGGGTCCAGGCGGACGGCCGTGCCGTCGGGGAGCCGGTCGGGCGGGGGGACGGCGACCGCTGGCCGCCCGGTCATGCCTCCGCCAGGACCTCGGCGGTCGTGGTGACCTCGACCAGCGGCGCGTAGCAGCCGAGGATCCGCATGGTGTCGTCGTGGGCCTCGTCGTCGGCGCCGGCGCAGGCGTCGGAGACCACCCGCACCAGCACGCCGGCGTCCGCGGCGGGCAGGACGGTCGACAGCACGCAGCAGTCGGTGGCGACCCCGGCGACGGTGACCGGGCCGTCGCCGACCAGCTTGGCGACCTGGGGGACCCACTTGCCGAAGGTGGGGGCGTCGACGACGGCCGAGCCGCCGGGGTCCTCGGAGAGCTGGAACAGCGGGATCGCGTGCTCGCCGGTGAAGTAGTCGTACTTCGCGTAGTAGTCGGCCCACGCGCCCACCGGCTCGTCCGGGACGACGAACCGGGTGAAGACGACGCGGTCGTCGAAGGCCTCGACCAGCGAGCGGATGCGCGGGCGGATCTCGTCGAAGCGCGGCGTCGTCCACGGGGAGGTCGGGTCGCGGAACACCTCCTGGTAGTCGACGACGACCAGCCAGCCCGACGGTGCACCCATGGGTCCGGACGATAACCCCGGGCGACCGGGGCCGTTCCGTCAGCCGCGCAGCCGGCCGGAGGGGTCGACGTCCCACGCCCGGACGGCGGCGGCCAGCCGCCCGGCCATCCCGGTGAGCAGCTCGGCCCCCTCCTCGGCCGAGGCGCCCGCGGGGTCCCCGAGGACGCCGGTCGGGCTGACCGCGCGCACCCCCTCGGCGCGCAGCCGGGGCAGCAGGTCGGCGATCGGGGTGGTGTCGCCGGGGACGGCGCGGTCCTCGCGGACGCCCTCCGGTTCCACGTGCAACATCAGGGACGTCTCCGTGCGCCCGGCGTGCGCATCGGCGCCGGCGACGGCGCAGGGGAACCAGGCGACCTGCCGCCCCTCGGCGCGCAGCCGGGCACCGGCCGTGCGCAGGGCGTCGAGGTTGCCGCCGTGGCCGTTGACCAGCACCAGCCGCCCGGCCCAGCGGCAGGCGGAGCGGCCGTACTCGACGAGCAGCCCGGTCAGCGCCTCGGTGCCGATGGAGACGGTGCCGGGGAAGTCCTCGTGCTCGCCGCTGGCGCCGTAGGCCAGCGCGGGCGCGAGCAGGGCGCCGTCCAGGTCGTCGGCGGCGGCCTCGGCGACCGCGCAGGCGACGGTGGTGTCGGTGGCCAGCGGCAGGTGGTGGCCGTGCTGCTCGACGGCGCCGAGCGGCACCAGCAGCAGCGGACGCTGGGGCAGGTCGGGCCAGGTGGCGCCGGCGAGCGTGCTCACCGGTGCCACGGTAGTCAGACCGCCCGGCCGACCCGCTCGCCGTCCAGGGTGGCCGCGCCGGCCCTCCGCGGCGCGAGGCAGTCGCCGATCCGGTGCACCTCCGGACCGCTGCCGCTGTCGCGCAGCGCGGTCCACAGCTCGTCGTCGGCACGGGGAGGGGCCGCGACGACCACGCAGTCGGCGGTGCGCTCCTCGACCGCGCCGGTGGGGTGGTGCAGCAGCCGCACGGTGCGGCCGTCGACGGCGGTGACCAGCCGCTCCGTCGTCCGCCGGATGCGCAGGTCCGCGGCCCGCCGCTCCCAGCCGGGCCGGTCGAGGGTGAGGCCGAGGTCCTGGCCGATGACCAGCGCCGCCGTCACCACCTCGACGGTGCAGCCGCGGCCGGCCAGCAGCTCGGCGACCGACGTCGCCGCGGCGCTGCCCAGGTCGTCGACCACGAGCACGTCGCCGGCCGGGTCGGCCGCGCCGGCGAGCACGTCGCGGACGTCGACGACCCGGTCGCTGCCGGCCGCCCAGTCCGGGAGCGCGGGGCGCGCGCCGGTGGCGAGGACGACGACGTCGGGCGCCTCGGCCCGCACGCCCGCCGCGGTGGCGCGCACCCCGGTGCGGACGGTGACGCCCACGCGGGCGCACTCCGCGGCGAGGTCGTCGACGAGCGGGCGCAGGCCCTCCCGGCCGGGAGCCGACGCCGCGATCCGGATCGCCCCCCCGGTGCGCTCCGCCTGCTCCCAGACGGTGACCGCGTGCCCGCGGGCGGCGGCGGTGGCCGCGGCGCGCAGCCCGGCCGGCCCGCCGCCGACGACGAGCACACGGCGCCGGCGCTCGGGCAGCGGGAGCGGCGCCTCGCGGCCGGCCCGCGGGTTGGTCACGCAGCCGAGCGGGCGGTTCAGGCCCACCCGGCCGACGCAGTCGGCGTTGCAGCCCAGGCAGCGGCGGACCTCGGTGTCGCGGCCCTCGAGGGCCTTGGCGGCGAACTCGGGGTCGGCGATCTGGGCGCGGACGGCACCGACGAGGTCGCAGTCGCTCATCGCCAGCGCGCGCTCGGCCTGGGCGGGGGTGAGGAAGCGGCCGACGCCGACCACCGGCACGTCGACGGCGGCGCGGACCGCCGCGGACAGGTAGCGGGCGTAGCCGGGCGGGGTGGTCATCGGCGGGACGACGCGGTCGAGGGTGGCCGTCGCGACGCCGACGGTGGTGCTGACGTAGTCGACCAGGCCGCGCTGGGCGAGCAGGTGTGCGGTGGCGACGGCCTCGGCGAGCGTCGTCCCGCCGTCGAGGCCCTCCTCGTCAGCCAGCCGGATGCCGACGGCGCGGCCGGGGCCGAGCGCCTCGCGGACGGCGGTGAGCACCTCGACCAGGAAACGGGCGCGGTCCTCCAGCGGGCCGCCGTAGCCGTCGGTGCGCCGGTTGGTGGCGCGGGAGAGGAACTGGCGGGCCAGCGAGGACTGCGCGGCCTGCACCTCCACGCCGTCGAACCCCGCGGCGGAGCAGCGGGCGGCGACGTCGGCGTACCCGGCGACCAGGCGGGCGAGGTCGGCGGTGGTCGCCTCGCGCGGGACCTCGCGGAACAGCGGGTCGGGCAGCGGGGACGGCGCGAGGACCGGCGTCCGGGTGTGCACCGAGTCGGACTGCCCGCCGTTGTGGTTGACCTGGGCGAACACCGGTACGCCGTGCGCGTGGACGGCGTCGGCGACGAGCCGCATACCGGGCAGGGCCTCCCGGTGGTGCCCGCGGACCAGCTTCTCGTAGGGCCGGTCGGCGGGGTCGGTCGACAGCTCCTCGGTGACGACGAGTCCGGCGCCGCCGGCCGCGCGGGCCGCGTAGTAGGCGGCGTGCCGCTGGGTGAACCGGCCGTCGACGGCGTAGTTCGTCAGGTGGGCGGGGAACACGAGCCGGTTGGGCAGCGTCACCGGCCCGACCCGCAGCGGCGCGGACAGGTGTCGCACGTGGTCCTCCTCCTGCTGCGTGGCCCGCCCCCCGGGCCGGTAGAGACTCGCAGGCATGGCCCCTCGACGCTGCCCCTGCGGGTCCGGCCTGCCCTACGCCGAGTGCTGCGGCCGGCTGCACGACGGCACCGCGACGGCGGGGACCGCCGAGCAGCTGATGCGCGCGCGGTACAGCGCCTTCGCCGTCGGCGACCCCGCCTACCTGCTGGCCAGCTGGCACCCCTCGACCCGCCCGCCGTCGCTGGAGCTCGACTCGACCGTGCGCTGGACCGGTCTCGACGTCCTCGCCACGACCGGCGGCGGGCTGCTGGCCACGGAGGGCACGGTGGAGTTCCGGGCCTGGTACCGGCACGAGGGCGAGACCGGCAGCCAGCACGAGGTCAGCCGCTTCGTCCGCGAGGACGGCGCCTGGACCTACCTCGACGGACGGTGAGGGCCCGCGGATGCTCGCCCCTGCCCACCATGCGGGGCAGCGGGCGAGCATCCGCCGGGGACGTGCCCGGGTGTCGGCGCCAGGGGCCCTGGGCAGGAGTCGAGCGGCACCTGATCGCGCACTCCCGAGAGGACGACATGAGCGCCGAGGACACCCGCAAGGTCGCCGAACTGCTCAAGGGCGAGAGGTTCGGCTTCCTGACCACCACGACGGCCGACGGCAAGCTGACCAGCCGGCCGATGACGCTGCAGGAGGTCGAGTTCGACGGCGACCTGTGGTTCTTCGCCGAACAGGACGCGCCGTGGCTGACCCACATCTCGCGTTCGCCGCAGGTCAACGTCGGCGTCGGCTCCGGCGGCACCTGGGTCTCGCTGACCGGCGAGGCGGTCGTCGTCAGCGACGTCGCCAAGAAGAAGGAGCTGTGGAACAGCGGGGTCGAGGCCTGGCTGCCGCAGGGCCCGGAGGACCCGTCCGTCGTGCTGGTCAAGGTCGACGGCGACTCCGCGGAGTACTGGGACAGCCCCGGCAACCGGCTGGCCACGGCGTTCAGCTTCGTGAAGGCCAAGGCCACCGGCGACAAGCCCGACACCGGCGACCACAGGAAGGTCGACCTCTGACCGTCACCGGCTGAGCAGCGCCCGCGCCGCGCGCCGTCCTCCGAGCACCGCCTCGAGCACGGTGCGTGGCGCGACGGCGTCCCCTGCCGCCAGCACGCCCGGTGGGACGTCACCCGGGAGGCCGGGGCCCGCGTCCACCACGACGGCGCACGGCACGGACCGCTCCTCCCCCGTCCAGCGGTCGGCCAGGACCGCCACCCCGTCGCCGACCGAGCGCAGCACCGATGACGTCTCCCGCCGCACCCCGGCCCGCGCCAGCCGTGCGTTCGCCGGCGCCAGGTCGCCGCCCAGCCGCTCGCCGGCAACCGCGTCAGGGGTCACCAGCGTGACCGCCCGGCCCGCCGTGGCGAGCAGCTCGGCCACCCCCACGCCGACCGGACCGCCCACCGGGTCGTGCACCACCACCGGTCCCTGCGGCAGCTCGGCACCCCCCAGCACGCCGGCGGCGGTCAGGCCCTCGTGCCCCCGGGCGCCCGTCGCGACGACGTCCCCGCAGCCCCCCGCCACCCCCAGCTCGACCTCCACCCCCAGCCGCGCCACCTCCCCGGCCAGCCACCCGGCGAGGAGGGCGAACCGGCCCCGCCCGGGCAGCGCCGCGACCGTGTGCAGTGCCCCGCCGAGCCGGTCCGCGCGCTCGACCAGCCGGACGTCGGCCCCCGCCGACGCCAGCAGCCGCGACGCCTCCAACCCGGCCGGCCCGCCCCCGACCACCGTGACCCGCCGCCCGGCTCCTTGGGGGAGGACCGCCTCGTCGGACGGGTCGGCGATGCAGCTGACCAGCGGGTTGCGGACGTCGCGCACCTGGCACGCCTGGTTGCACAGGGTGCACGGCCGCACCGGGACGCCGGCCCGCGTCTTCCGCACCAGGTCGGCGTCGGCGATCTGCGCGCGGGTCATCTCCACCGCGTCGGCCACGCCGTCGTCCACCGCCCGCTGCGCATCGGCGACGTCCACCACCGAGCCCTGCAGGACGACCGGCGTCCCGCCGGTGGCCGCCCGCACCGCACGGGTCAGCCCGGTGTTGAAGCCGGGCGCCACGTGCCCGTCGGGCCGGTACGCCGACGGCGTCAGACCACTGCCGCGCACGACGACGAGCAGGTCGAGCAGCGGGGCCAGCTCGGCGACGTGCCGCACCGCGAGCGACGGCGTGATCCCGGCCCAGGGCGCCTCCTCGTCGCAGGACAGCCGCAGCGCCAGCACCCGGCCGGGGCCGAGCTCCGCGCGGACGGCGGCCAACACCTCGCGCAGCAGCCGGAGCCGGTCGGCGCCGTACCCGTCCGCCCGGTGGTTGGTCAGGCCGGAGGCGAACTGGCGCAGCAGCGAGCGGGCGCCGGCGTCGACCTCCACGCCGTCGACGCCGGCTCCGATCGCGACCCGGGCACCGCTCGCGAAGCCCGCGGCCAGCGCGTCGACGTCCGGCTGCTCCATCGCCACCGGCACCTCGCGGGTGACGACGTCGGGGACGGCGGACGGCGCCCACAGCGCGGTCTGCGCGTGCCCGGACGTGCCCTGTGCGCCGGTGTGCCCGAGCGAGGCGAGCACCAGCGCGCCGTGTGGACGGCAGGCGGCGACGACGTCGGCCCAGCCGGGTCCGCAGTCGGCCGCGAGGGGTGCCCGCTCGTAGGGGTGGTCGGAGACGTGCACCGACGCGGTCTCGGTCACGACGATCCCGCACCCGCCGGCCGCGCGGCGGGCGTAGTACGCGACGTGCCGCTCCGAGAGCGCCCGCCCGCGGCCGAGGTTGGTCTCGTGCGGGCCGAACAGCACCCGGGAGGGCGCCGTCCGGCCCGCGAGGACCAGCGGGTCGAGGAGTCCGGTCAGCTCAGCTCGAGCCCGGCCAGGGGCGACTCGTCGCACATCCGGGCGGGCGGTGTGGGTGTGGACCGAGCCGGGATCGACGGCATGCCGAGCAGCGTCGGCTGGCCGCGCACCGGGCCGGTGTGCGAGTGGTCGAGGTGGCTGCGCGGGGTGACCAGGTCGGCGTCCCGGGCGGCCAGGGCGCGCTCGCCGTAGCCCTGCACGCACTCCGGGTCGGGCCCGTCCAGCGGCAGGCCGGTGAAGAACTTGGCCGCCATGCAGCCGCCCCGGCAGGCGTCGAAGTGGGCGCACTTCGTGCAGGCGCCGCCGGTCTGCGGGCTGCGCAGCTCGGCGAACAGCTCGCTCCCCTGCCACACCTCCTGGAAGCCACCGGGCGATCGCACGTTGCCGGCGAGGAAGGTCTCGTGGATGGCGAACGGGCAGGCGTAGACGTCCCCGACCGGGTCGATCAGGCACACCACCCGCCCGGCGCCGCAGAGGTTCAGGCCGGGCAGCGCCTCGCCGAACGCCGACAGGTGGAAGAACGAGTCACCGGTCAGCACCTGCTCCCCGTTGGCGAGCAGCCAGGAGTAGAGGTCCTTCTGCTGCTGCTGGGTCGGGTGCAGCTGGTCCCAGACGTCGGCGCCGCGGCCGGACGGGCGCAGCCGGGTGATCCGCAGCTGGGCGCCGTAGCGGTCGGTGAGGGCCTTGAACGCGTCCAGCTGGCCGGCGTTCTCCCGGGTGACGACGACGGAGACCTTGAAGTCCTTCATCCCGGCCTCGGCCAGGTTCTCCAGCGCCCGGACGGCGGTGGCGTACGAGCCGGTGCCGCGGACGCGGTCGTTGACCTCGGCGGTCGCGCCGTCGAGGGAGATCTGGACGTCGACGTAGTCGGTGCGCGCCAGTTGCTGGGCCCGGACCTCGTCGAGCTTGATGCCGTTGGTGGAGAACTTGACGCCGACGTCGTGGCCGATGGCGTAGTCGAGCAGGTGCCAGAAGTCCGGGCGGACGGTGGGCTCGCCGCCGCCGACGTTGACGTAGAAGACCTGCATGCGCTGCAGCTCGTCGATGACCGCCTCGGCCTCGGCGGTGGACAGCTCGCGCGGGTCCCGCCGTCCCGAGCTGGACAGGCAGTGCGCGCAGGCCAGGTTGCAGGCGTAGGTGAGCTCCCAGGTCAGGCAGATCGGGGCGTCGAGCCCGTACTCGAACTGGTCGATCAGCCGCCCGCCGGTCGGGCGGGGCGGTGCGGCGGGACGGGACGGCAGGACGGCGGTCATGGGTGGGCCTCCGGGGCGGCCTCGTCGCAGGGACCCGCCGCGAGCGCCGAACGGCCCTCCTGCAGGGTCCCGCCGCGAGCGGGCGAGGGGTGGGGAGCAGGAGGGCCCTCCTCCGGGGGCGAGGAGGGCCTCCGTTCGATCATCTGCGAGCGCGCGAGGTCGGCCAGCGCCCGGCGGTAGGCGGGGTGCTGCGCCGCGGGGACCCCGCACGCGACCAGGGTGGCGTCGGCGCTGGGGTTCTCGGCCAGCGTCTCCACGACGGCGACCAGCGCCTTCGACTTCAGGAACGACAGCTTCCGGTTGCCGAAGTGGTAGACCAGCGCGCCGAAGGGCTCCGGGCGCAGCGCCACGGAACGGGCCCGCCGCCAGGGCAGCGCCGGGTCGAAGTCGGCAGCGGACGGGGCCGGCGCGGAAGCGCCGGAGCCCGACGGTGAGGCGGCGCCGGCTCCGCTGGAGAGCTCGGCCGGCGCCGCGGCGGGGGCGTTGATCAGTACACCCCGCACATGCCGTCGATGGAGACCTCCTCGACGAGGGACTCCTCGGCCAGGATCTCCTCGACCGCGGGGGCCACCTCCCGGCTGCTCGTGGCCTGGGTGTCGTCGGTCTCGGGCATGGCGCCTCCTGTGATCTGGGTTACGCGGTGGCGGGCACGTTAGTGACACCGAGTGCCACGGGCAACACCGGCCTCGGACGCGGCGCGCCGCCCGCCGGTACGCCGGTGCCGCAAGATGGGGTGGTGACCGAGGCGCCTGCGGACGTACGCGCCGACACCCGCGCCCGCATCCAGCAGGCGGCCCTGGAGCTGTTCACGCGCAACGGCTTCGAGCAGGTCACCGCCGACGAGATCGCCGAGGCCGCGGGGACCAGCCGGCGCACGTTCTTCCGCTGCTTCGCCACCAAGGCCGACGCGGTGTGGGGGGAGTTCGGCGCGCACGTCACCCGGCTCGAGCGGCTGCTGGCGGCCACCCGCGGCGACCAGCCGGTGCTCGCCTCGATCTGCGCGGCCTACGTCGAGGTCAACGACTACGCCGCCGAGGACCTGCCGATCCTGCGGCAGCGCATGGCGCTGATCCTCGGCGAGCCGGCGCTGCAGGCCCACTCGCAGGTGCGCTACGCCGACGTCGACCGGGTGGTCGCCGAGCACGTCGCGCGCCGCACCGGGCAGTCCCCCACCGCGCTGCTCCCCCGGCTGGTCGCCACCAGCACCCGGGCGGCGGCGACGACGGCCTTCGAGGTCTGGCTGGCCGACGGGACGACGACCCTGGCCGAGGCCCTGCACGCGGCCTTCGACCAGCTCGCCCTGGGCTTCCCGAGCCTGCGCACACCGCCCGCCTAGCGCCCCGGCGGTTTCCGCGGGAATCGCCGGGGCCGGGCCCGCACCCGTGCGAGGTCGGCCGTCGCGCCGAGAGCCGGGGCAACTGCCCGGTCGGGCAGGTGCACCTCACCGGGCGGGCCGACCTGCTCCTCCGGACGGCCGGTTCCTCCTCCGCACCCCTGCCGCGAGGTGTGACAGCGCTCATACCGTCCGCGCCGACGACTCTCCCGCCGGCAGCAGGAAGGACCACCCCGTGAAGGTCGAAGAACTCCTCAAGCCCTTCCCGATCAAGGAGTTCCACCCGTTCCCGCGCGCCCTCATGGGCCCCGGCGCGCACGAGATCATCGGCCCGGAGGCCCTCAAGCTGGGCTTCAAGCGGACGCTGATCATGACGTCGGGCCTCCGCGGCACCGACATCGTCAACAAGATCGCCGAGTCGATGAAGTACCACGGTCTCGAGGTCGTGGTCTACGACAAGGTGGAGTCCAACCCCAAGGACTACAACGTCATGGACGCCGTGGCGCTGTACCAGGAGAACGAGTGCGACAGCTTCGTCTCCATCGGCGGCGGCTCCAGCCACGACGCCTGCAAGGGCGCGCGCATCTCGGTCGCGCACGACGGCCGCAGCGTCAACGAGTTCGAGGGCTTCAACCAGTCGGAGAACCCGAAGAACCCGCCGCACATCGCCGTCTCCACCACGGCCGGCACCGGTTCGGAGACCAGCTGGGCCTACGTCATCACCGACACCACGACCGACCCGGACAACCCGCACAAGTACGTCGCGTTCGACGACACCTCGGTGACGACGCTGGCGATCGACGACCCGGTCCTCTACTACGACTGCCCGGTCGACTACACCGCCCAGTGCGGGTTCGACGTCCTCGCGCACGCCAGCGAGCCCTACGTCTCCCGGCTGAACTTCCAGCCCTCCCTGGGCAACGCCTTGCACGCCATCAAGCTGACCTCGGAGCACCTGCGCCAGGCGGTGTGGAACGGCCAGGACCTGGCCGGCCGCGAGGGCATGATGTACGCGCAGTACATCGCCGCCCAGGCGTTCAACTCCGGTGGCCTCGGCATCATCCACTCGATCAGCCACGCGGTGAGCGCCTTCTACGACACCCACCACGGGCTGAACAACGCCATCGCGCTGCCCCGCGTGTGGGCGTTCAACATGCCGACGCAGTACCAGCGCTTCGCCGACATCGCGCAGGCCATGGGCATCGACACCCACGGCATGACCGCTCCCCAGGCGGCCGACGCGGCGCTGGCCGCGGCGATCCGGCTGCTGCGCGACGTCGGCATCCCGGAGAAGTTCACCGACGTCACCCAGGACAGCTACTCGAAGAACCGGCTGGGCCAGGGCCCGACGAAGTTCTACGAGAACGCACCGGTCATCAACGGTGACGACAAGGACGTCGACCGGATCACCAACCACGTCCTCGGCGACGCCTGCACCCCGGGCAACGCCAAGGAGTGCACCTTCGAGACCGTCCGCCCGGTGGTCGAGCACTGCATGACCGGCGACCTGGACGACCTGCTCAGCTGACCGGCGTCCCCGGCCGGACCCCGACCGGGGCGACCTCTCGGCTGAGGCCGCCCCGGTCGACCGGGGCGGGGTGGTCTGCCGACCGCCCCGCCCCCTCGCCAGGAGAACCCGTGACCGAGCCTGCGAGGTCACCCAGATGCACAGCACCCATGGGCGCGCGGACGACGAGCGCCAGCGAGGAGAACGCGTGACCGTGCAGCCCGTGCCCGCCGACGCCGTCCCCGACAGCGACTCCGCCTCCCCCGCGTTCGATTCCCCTGACGATGTCAGCCGCGCCTTCGCCGAGCACGGCTACATCGCCGACCGGCGGCTGGCGACGACGACCTTCGTCATGTCCCGCCTGGCCAAGCCGCTGCTGCTGGAGGGCCCGGCCGGCGTCGGCAAGACCGAGCTGGCCAAGACGCTGGCCACCGCCACCGGACGCAGGCTGCTGCGCCTGCAGTGCTACGAGGGCCAGGACGAGACCAAGGCCCTCTACGAGTGGGACTACGGCAAGCAGCTGCTCTACACCCAGATCCTGCGCGAGAAGACCGCCCAGCTCCTGTCGGACACCGACTCCCTCGAGGAGGCCGTCGCCCGGGTGGCCAGCGCCGACAGCGCGTTCTTCAACGAGCGCTTCCTCGCCCCGCGCCCGCTGCTGGAGGCGGTGCGCTCCGAGGAGCCGGTCGTGCTGCTGGTCGACGAGGTCGACCGCGCCGACGAGGCCCTGGAGGCTGTGCTGCTGGAGATGCTGGCCGAGTACCAGGTGTCGGTGCCCGAGATCGGCACGTTCGTCGCCCAGCGCGCGCCCTACGTCGTCCTGACCTCGAACAACACCCGCGACCTCTCGGCGGCGCTCAAGCGGCGCTGCCTGCACCTGTTCCTGGAGTACCCCGACGCCGACCGCGAGCTGGAGATCCTCCGGTCGAAGCGGACCGGCCTGGACGACGCCGCGGCGCAGCGGCTGGTGGAGATCGTGCGTGGGCTGCGCGGCCTGGACCTGCGCAAGGCCCCGAGCATCTCCGAGACCATCGACTGGGCGCGCACCCTCGCCGTCCTGGGGGTCAGCGAGCTGGACGCCGAGGTGCTCGGCGACACCGTCTCGGTCGTCGCCAAGTACGAGCGCGACGTGCAGCGCTCGCGGGAGGCGCTGCCCCGGCTGGTCGACCCGAATGCGACGGTGCCGGCGTCCCTGGGGCACGGGCACGATCACGGCCACACGCACTCGCACGGGTCGCACACCCACGGCGGCCACACCCACGACCACGACCACGAGGACGACGGCCGCCGGGTGCGCGCGGCGAAGGACGCCCCCGGCCGGCACGACGACTCCTTCGGCGCCCGCGGCGGCCCCGCGGAGGCGTCGGCCGCGCCACGGCAGGTGCGCGCCGGCCAGGGTGCCCGCTCGTTCGCCCCCAACCGCGGCGGCGGCGCGCGCCGGCGGCCGGTCTGACGGGCGCCGGTCGGAGATGGAGGCCGCCCTGCACCGGTTCATCCGGCTGCTGCGACTGCGCGGGATGCGGATCTCGACGGCGGAGGCGATCGACGCCTTCGACGCCGCGACCGCGGTGGGGCTGAGCGACCGCCCCGCGCTGGAGGCCGCCCTCGGCGCGGCGCTGCTCAAGGACCGGCGGGACGCCGAGGTCTTCGCCGACACCTTTGCCCGCTTCTTCGGCCTGCTGGCCGTCGTCGACGCCGACGAGGGGCACGGGCACGCCCACGACGACCTGGCCGACTCCGGCGAACTGCAGAAGATGACCTGGTCGCCGGATCCGGCCGCCGACGTGCAGGAGGGCCACAGCCACGGCAAGCCGGTCGACATCAAGGAGTTCTTCAGACCCGAGGACCTCGCCGCGCAGTACAACCTGCACCAGGAGGCCAACAAGGTCGACCTGGCCTCGCTGACCCAGCAGATCGTGCTGTCGTCGGAGAGCCGCGGCGGGCTCACCGACGCCCAGGAGGTGCAGCTGGAGGTCTCGCGGCTGCACGACCCGGGCCTGCCGGGCGACCTCGTGCGCGGCGGCGGCACCCAGCTGGACCTCGAGCTGTCGGTGGCCCAGCAGCAGGCCCTGCGGGACTGGCTGGCCGACCCGGTCGGCGACCTGGACCCGGAGGTCGCCGAGGCGCTGCGCCGCCAGCTCGCCGGCGTCATCGAGGACCTCCCCGAGCTGCTCGCCGCGCACCTGCAGAAGCTCGCCGAGATGACCGGCATGGCCATCGAGGAACGGGAGATGGCGCGGGCACCGGTGGAGAAGGTGACCGAGGCCGAGCGGGCGCGGATCGAGGAGTCGCTGCGCCGGCTGGCCACCTCCCTGCACGGCGGGCTGACCCACAAGAAGCGGCAGTCCCCCCGCGGGCGGGTCGACGTCGCGCGCACCATGCGCCGCAACCTCAAGTACGACGGCGTCCCGTTCCGGCCGGTGACCACCCGGCTGGCCGAGGACAAGCCGCGCCTGGTCGTGGTCGCTGACGTGAGCCTCTCGGTGCGGACGACGGCGCGGTTCACGCTGCACGTCGTCCACGCGCTGCAGGACCTCTTCGCGCAGGTGCGCACCTTCGCCTTCGTGGACGACGTCGTCGAGATCACCGACCTGTTCGACGAGCACCCGCTGGAGCACGCGCTGGGCCTGGTGTTCGGCGGTGACGTGATCGACGTCGACGCCTCCAGCGACTACGGCTCGGTGTTCGCCACGCTCGCCGCCGACCACTCCGGGGCCTTCACCCGCCGCTCGACCCTGCTGGTGCTCGGCGACGGCCGCGGCAACGGCAACACCCCGCGCCTGGACGTCTTCGCCGACCTGACCCGGCGGGTCCGCGAGACGATCTGGCTGACCCCCGAGCCGCGGTACTCGTGGGCGCTCGGCGGCTGCGACCTGCCCGCCTACGCGGAGAGCTGCGACCGGGTCGAGGTCATCCGCGACCACTCCGGGCTGGAGAGCTGGGCGACCGACGTCGTCACCCGCGCCGCCTCGCGGTGATGCTCCCGGCGATCCCCGCGGGGATCGCCGGGTCAGGGCCGGCCGCCCGAGCCTCCGCCGACCCACGGTGGCCGGCCGCCCGAGCCTCCGCTGACCCACGGTGGCCGGCCGCCGGGGCCACCGCCGCCCCACGCCGGCACGCCGCCGGCCGGCGGGCCGCCCATGGTCACGATGCGGTCCAGCTCCTCGGTGTCGTCGGGGCCGAGCTCCACCTCGCCCGCCGCGAGGAGCTCCTCCAGCTCGGCGACCGAGGTCGCGCTCGGGATGACCAGCACGTTGGGCGAGCGGGCCAGCAGCCACGCGATCGCCACCTGCATCGGGCTGGCCCCCACCCGCTCGGCGACGGCCTCCAGCACCGCCGTCTGCGGCGGCGACATCTCGCCCATGGGGAAGAACGAGGTGTAGGAGATCCCCTCCAGCGCCGTGTAGGCGATCCCGTCGCGGGCCAGCTCCTTGACCAGGCGGTCGTCGGTGCGGTGGATCAGGTTGTAGTGGTTGTGCACGCAGGCCAGCGGCGCGATGGCCCGCGCCTCGGCGACCTGGCGGGCGGTGATGTGGCCGACCCCGAGCCGGCGGACCAGCCCCTCCTGCTGCAGCTCCGCCAGCGCCTCGAACGGCTCGGCGAGGGAGCGCTCCGCGGGCTCGCCCAGGCCCGGCATCCGCAGGTTGGCCACGTGCAGCGCGTCCAGCCCGAGGTGCTCCAGGTCCTCCTCCACCGACCGGCGCAGCTCGTCGGGCGTCAGCGCCTCCTCCCAGCCGCCCTCCGGCGTCCGGCGGGCGCCGACCCGGGTGACGATGACGAGGTCCTCGGGGTAGGGGGACAGCGCCTCGCGGATCAGGTCGTTCACCACGTGCGGGCCGTAGAGGCCGCTGGTGTCGATGTGGTCGACCCCCAGCTCCACGGCCCGGCTCAGGACGGCGAGCGCCGCGTCCCGGTCAGCCGGTGGGCCGGTGACCCAGGGTCCGGTGAGCTTCATGCCGCCGTACCCCAGGCGGTGCACGGTCCGGTCGCCGAGGGAGACCCGTCCGGATCCCGTCGCGGTGGTCGTCATGCCGGGCGAAGCTAGGGGCGGGCGGGCTCCGGACGACACACCGGATCGGCACGGCACGGCGCGGCAGTCACGGGTCGTGCGGCCGGTGCGAGCGTGTCGTGAACCGTCGGCAGCGTGTCGTCCCGCGTGTCGCCGCGGGCTAGATGAGACCCAGCTTCGAGCCGGCGTAGACGGCCTCGGCGCGCCGGGACACAGCGAGTTTGCGCATGACGTTGCCGACGTGGAACTTCGCCGTCGTCGCGGAGATGAACAGCTCCCGGCCGATCGCCTCGTTGGACAGCCCGCGCGCCAGCAGGGTGAGCACCTCGCGCTCGCGGACGGTGAGGTCCGGCCCGGCCGCGGCCGCGGGGGACGGCGCCGGTGCGGCGAGCGAGCGCACCACCATCGTCGCGCTGTGGCTGTCGAAGGCGCTCTCCCCGCGGCGGACGGCCCGGATCGCGGCCACCAGCGCCACGGCGTCGACGTCCTTGAGCACGTAGCCGCGGGCGCCGCGCTGGATCGCCTCGAGCACCAGCTGCTGGTCGAGGAAGGTCGTCACCACCAGCACGCCGGGGGCGGGGGTCGTGGCGGTGAGCTGGCCGCACAGGGCGAGGCCGGCGACGTCGGAGCCGGCCGAGAGCTTCAGGTCGAGCAGCACGATGTGCGGCCGGCTGGCGGCCACCAGGTCCAGCGCCTCCCCCGCGGACGCCGCCTCGCCCACCACCTCGATGTCGGGCTCGCGCTCCAGGATCGAGCGCAGCCCCTGCCGGACGATCGCGTGGTCGTCGACGATGACCAGCCGGATGGTCCCCGCGGTCCGCTCAGTCATCGACGACGTCCCACGGCATCCGGACCTCGACCCGCACCCCGCCCATCCGGGCCCGCGTGAACCGCACCGTCGCTCCCATCTCCTGGCAGCGGGAGGCGATGTTGCCCAGCCCGCGGTGGTACCCGTCGTCCCGGCCCCCGGAGGCCCGCAGCGCCCGGCGCAGCACCTCGGGGTCGCCGCGGCCGTCGTCGGCGACCGACAGCCGCAGCTCGTCGGGCCGGTACGCCAGCCGCACGGTGCTCCGGGTCGCGTGCGCGTGCCGCGCGGTGTTGAACAGGCACTCCGAGGCGATCCGGAACAGCGAGTGCTCCACCTCGGGCGGCAGCTCGCGCGGGCGCCCCTCCACCCGGACGGCGACCGCGAGGCCCGGCACCGGCGCCACGTCGGAGAGCCGGCCGAGCAGCGCGGGCAGCCCGTCGCCGTCGCCGTGCCCGTCGGAGGAGAGCGCGTGGATGGCGCCGCGCAGCCGCTCCACCGCCTCCCGGGTCAGCGCCTTGGCGTGCCCGAGCCGCTCGTAGACCTCGCCGTGGTGGGCCACCTCCGGGCGGCACCACTCGATGGTCATCCCGGCCGAGAGCACGTGCTGGGCCACGCTGTCGTGCAGCTCGCGGGCGATCCGGTGCCGTTCGGCGTCCACCGCCTCGCGCTGCGCGGCGACGTCCAGCCGCCGCTCGGCCTCGGCCAGCTGCTCGTGCCGCTCGGCGAGGTCCCGGGCGCGCTCCTGGGCCTGCGCGTAGAGCTCCTCGGTCTGCCGGCGCAGCCCCTCCGACCGGGCCAGCAGGTGGTCCGAGAGCAGCGCGACCGCCGACTGGTTGGCCACGATCCGCAGGATGGCCAGGTCCGCGGCGGTCGCCGTCCGCCGGGGCCCGCCGCAGGCGACCAGCGCGCCGACCGGCTCGCCGTCCACCACCAGGGGGACGACGACCGCGCCGTCGGCGGTCTGCCACGGCTCGACGGCGTCGGCCTCCAGCGCCTCGGCGACCGGGCGGCGCACCACCTCCGGCAGCAGCTCCAGGTGTCCCACGCCGACCCCGGAGGGGCCGCGGCCGAGCATCCGCGGGCGGGCGAGCGGCAGCGCCGTCCCGGACAGCGCGAGCACCGCCCACGGCTCGCCGAGGTGCTCGGCGGTGGCGTCGACGACCGCCCGGCACAGCGCGTCGGCGCCCTGCCCGGTGGCCGACAGGACGCCGGCGATGTGCTCCAGGGACCCGAGGGCGCGGTCGAGGTTCTCCGCGGTCTGCCGGTACTCGGCGTACCAGCTCGGCTTCGACGAGCGCAGCCCGGTGAGCTGGGAGATGTCCGGGGCGCGCATCAGCGGGGCGTCACAGGGCGGAGCGGAACAGCGCGGTGACGTCGTGGTGGTCGGCGTCGCGGGGGTTGGTCGACAGGCACGCGTCGCCGAGCGTGGTGGTGGCCAGGGTGTCGATGTCGGCCTCCCGCACGCCCAGCTCGGCCAGCCCGCGCGGGCAGCCGAGGTCCGCGGCGAGCCGGCCGACCGCGGCGGCGGCCTCCTCGGCGGCGACGTCGGCCGGCAGCCCGGTGACGTCGATGCCCATGGCCCGCGCGACGGGGGTGAACCGGTCCGGCGCACTGCGCGCGTTGAACCGGATGACGTGCGGCAGCAGGACGCCGTTGACGACGCCGTGCGGCAGGTCGAGCAGGCCGCCGACCTGGTGGCTCATGGCGTGCGTGGCGCCGAGTATCGCGTTGGTGAAGGCCAGCCCGGCCTCGAGGCTGGCCTGCGCCATGGCCGTGCGCGCGGCCGGGTCCTCCGGCCGGTCGAGGGTGGCGCGCAGCGAGCCGCAGATCAGCTCGATGGCGTGCAGCGCGTGGACGTCGGTGAGCGGGCCGGCCGCCCGGGACACGAACGCCTCGATGCCGTGGGTGAGCGCGTCCAGGCCGGTGGCGGCGGCGAGGTCGTCGGGCATCGTGGTGAGCAGCCGCGGGTCGGTGATCGAGATGTCCGGCACCAGCGCCCGGCCGATCAGCGTGGCCTTGAGCCGGCGGGTGGTGTCGGTGATGACGGCGAACTGCGAGACGTCGGCGCCGGTGCCCGCGGTGCTGGGACACATCACGGTCGGCGGGATGGCGGCGGTGACCTTGTCCACACCCTCGTAGTCCAGGATCCGCCCGCCGTTGCTGGCCACGACCGCGATCGCCTTCGCCGCGTCGATCACCGAGCCACCGCCGAGGCCGACGATGACGTCGCAGCCGCTCTCCAGGTAGCGCTCGGCGCCGGCGGCGACCTCGTGGTCCTTGGGGTTTGGCGTCAGGTCCTGCCAGACGGTCGCCCGCAGCCCGGCCTCGGCGAGGTGGCCGGCGAGCTCGCTCCACCAGCCGGCCCGCACCAGCCCGGCGTCGGTGACGACGAACGGCCGCTGTGCGCCCAGCCGCCGGGCCGCCCAGCCGGCCTCGGACAGCGCGCCCCAGCCGAAGACGACCTCGGGCACCAGGTACTTGCTGAACGCCGCCACGGCCGGGGCCGGACGGGCTCCCGGCTCCCGGACCGCGAGGCCGGCCGGGCGCGCGAGCCGGGCCGGGGCGGCGGCGGTCATCGACACCCTGCTCGGGGAGCGCACGCGGCATCGGACACGACGACCTCCGGGGTCTCGGGCGGTGCCGCCCAGACTAACCCGGCCGTGACCGCTGTCACACGTTTCGGTCGCGTACGACCGAACAGCCTTCCGCGCGCGAAAGGCACCTCGTCTGCACCGGTCAGGCGGCGAGCCAGTCCCCCAGCCCGGCGAGCAGCCGGTCGACGTCCTCGTCGTCGGTGTAGGGCGCGAGCCCGACCCGCAGGCCGCCGGTGTCGCCCAGCCCGAGCCAGCGGGAGGCCTCGATCGCGTAGAACGACCCGGCCGGGGCGTTCACCCCGAGCTCGGCGAGGAAGCGGTACGCGTCGGCGGCGTCCCGCCCGTCGAACGTGAGCAGCAGCGTCGGGGTGCGCCGCTCAGCCCGGGACCACACGGTGACGCCGGGCAGCGCGCGGACGCCGTCCTCGATGCGCTCCCGCAGCCGGTCCTCGTGCTCCTCCAGCGCCGCCATGCCGACCTCCAGCCGGGCGCGGCGGTCGCCCTCCGGGCCGCCGAGCCCAGCCAGGAAGTCGACCGCGGCGGTGGTTCCGGCCAGGAGCTCGTAGGGCAGCGTGCCCAGCTCGAACCGCTCGGGGACGGCGTCGGTGGAGGGCAGCAGCTTGTCCGGGTGCAGCGTCTCCAGCAGGGCGGGGTCCGCGACGACGCAGCCGAGGTGCGGGCCGAGGAACTTGTACGGGGAGCAGCTGTAGAGGTCGGCGCCCAGCGCGGCGACGTCGACGGCGACGTGCGCGGTGAGGTGCACGCCGTCGACGTAGGTGAGCGCGCCGGCGTCGTGGGCGAGGGCGCTGATCGCCGCGACGTCCGGCCGGGTGCCGATGAGGTTGGACGCGCCGGTGACCGCGACCAGCCGGGTGCGATCGGACAGCAGCCCGCCCACCGCCTCGGGGACCAGCTCGCCGGTGGCCTGGTCGAACTCCGCCCAGCGCACGATCGCCCCGCGGGCCTGCGCGGCCTGCACCCACGGGCGGACGTTCGCGTCGTGGTCCAGCCGGGTCACCACGACCTCGTCGCCCGGCCCCCACCCTGCGGAGAGCACGCGCGAGAGGTCGTAGGCCAGCTGGGTCGCGCTGCGACCGAACACCACCCCGCCGGGATCGCCGGCGACGAGGTCCGCGACCGCCTGCCGGGCCGCGAGGACGACGTCGTCCGCGGTCCGCTCCGCCTGGGTGACCCGCCCGCGGTTGGCGATCGGCGCGGTGAGGGTGGCCGCGACCGCGGCGGCCACCGACTCGGGCACCTGGGAGCCGCCCGGACCGTCGAAGTGGGCGACCCCGGCGCGCAGGGCGGGGAAGCAGGCGCGGACGGCGGCGACGTCGTAACTCACCCGAGGAGCATGCCGGGTCCTCCGAGGCTCGCTCCACAGCCCACCGGTGTGCGGTCAGTGTGGTCTCGCTCCGGACGGACACCACACTCATCGCACATCCCCGTCGGCTCAGGTCTGAGCTGTTCCCCCGGCGGGTCGGCGAGCAATTCCGCGCGGCGGGCCAGGTGGCGCGGCGGGATGAGTTGTTCAGCCAGCGTGGGAACCACTGTGGCGGTCAGCAACCACCCTGGCCACGCCGGCGAGCTGGTCAGTGCCAGCCACACCGCGAGGACGAGCACCACCGCGAAGAACGGCAAGGCCCACCAACGCAGCCGCACGATCTCCTCACGCTGCTGCAACGCCACCCGGCGAGCCGACTGGCGCAGCTCGGGGTCGTGGGGCACCGGGCCGCGTCGGGCCAGCCTCGCCGCCTGACGCAGCCGGTCCGGCGACGGGGCGCCGGCGGCCTCCCGGAAGCGGCGGTTGTCACCGGCCGCTATCGGGCCGATCACTGCACCGAAGAGGACGCCGGTGATGACGGCAGGGACATCGCCTGGGTCTAGCTCTCGAGATCAAAGAACCGCCAGGTCAGCGTCATGAGGACGGCCCAGAGGGAGCCGAAGATCAGGGATCCGGCCCACCACGGGATAGTGAGCAGCTACAGATGTGGTCATGGTCGACAGCGGGTCACTGCCCGGCCAGGCGACGACCCGGCCGGGGGAACCGGCGCCGTCCCGTCGCTCGCCGGATGTGCACTCGTCGTGGTCTCGAACCGACCGGAGACCACGACGAGTGCACAGAGCGCCGGGTCAGCGGCCGCCGAGCAGGCCGCCCAGCCCTCCGCCACCGCCGCCGAGCTTGCTGATCAGGTCCATGGGCGAGAGGCCCAGCTTCTCGAGGATGCCGGCGTGCTGGTCGGTGTCGACGGTGCCCGGCAGCTCCTGGTCGGCCTGCTGCGCCTTGGCGTCATCGCCCTGGTTGCGGAGGAGTTCGAGGATCTGGTTCTTGTCGATCTGCATGCACCCGCCGTACCCGGAACCCCGGGGCCCACGCGGCTCAGGACGCGGAGAGCACGATCCGGTCCGGCCGGACGACGGCGGCGCCCGCCCGGCCCCGCCCCAGCCACGCGGTGAGCGCGCCGGAGACGTCGGCGACCTCGACCTCCCGCCCACCCTCCGGTCGTACCGCCAGCCGCCCGGGGGCGAGCAGCCGCAGCCGTGCCGTCCCGGGCCCGAGGACGTCGTCCACCGCCACCTCGCGGCCGTCGAGCCGGACGGCCGCACGCGGCAGGAGCGTGCCCGCGAGCCGCCGGCCGGCCCGGCCGCGGCGCACCACCAGCGGGCCGCGGCGCAGCGGCGGGGTGCGGCTGTCGGTGGCGAAGCGGGCGACGGCGGGGACCCGGCCCACACCCGCCAGCACCTCGCGCCGCAGCACCGCGGCGCTCCGGCCGCCACCGGTCATCAGCCGGCCCACCAGCAGCGCCAGCCGGACCATCGCCCGCGCGTGCGGCTCGCGCTCGGCCTGGTGGGTGTCGAGCAGCCGCTCGGGGGCGGTGCCGGCCAGCACCGCGGCCAGCTTCCAGCTGAGCTGGTGGACGTCGCGCAGCCCGAGGCCCAGCCCCTGCCCGATGAACGGCGGGGTGAGGTGGGCGGCGTCCCCGGCGAGCAGCACGCGACCGGCGCGCCAGCGGTCGGCCACCTGCGCCCGGTAGACGTACTCGGCGGTCCGCACCACCTCGACGTCCGCCGCGCCCCAGGGGGCCAGCAGTCCGGGCAGCCGGGCGGCCAGGTCGTCGCGGGTCTCGCCGGGCAGCAGGCGGAACTCCACGCGGTAGCGGTCGCCCGACACCGGCATGGCCGTGGCCGCCCGCTGCGGGTCGCACACCTGGTGCACCCCGGGCCACAGCGGCAGCGGCACCGGCGAGCGCAGGTCGGCGACCAGCCAGCGGTCGGGCCGGCCGAGGTCGCGCATCCGCGCCCCGATCAGGGTCCGCACCGTGCTGTTCGCGCCGTCGCAGCCCAGCACCGCCGCGGCCCGCACCCACGACCGCGCACCGGAGGCGCGGTCCAGGGCGACGACGCCGTCCGGTGTCAGGTCGAGCAGCTCGCAGCCGGCGTGCAGCTCGACGAGCGGCTCCTGGCGGACGGCGGCCAGCAGCAGCTCCTCCAGGTCCGGCTGGGAGAACATCGACCCCTGCGGCCAGCCGTGCAGCCCCGCCGACGACGAGCGGGCGAACTCGGCGAGCACCCGGTGGCGGCCGTCGAGCAGGCGCAGCCCCCGTGTCGGACGGCTGACCCGCAGGAACGCCTCGGCGACCCCGGCGTCGGCCAGGGCGCGCAGCGCCTCGTCGTCCAGGTGCACCGCGCGCGGTTGCCCGTAGGGGGCGGGCTGCCGCTCGAGCACCACCACCGGCAGCCCGCGGCGGGCGAGCAGCAGCGCCGCCGTCAGCCCGACCGGCCCGGCGCCGACGACGACCACCGGGCGCTCGGTCACGGCGCCACTGTCCCAGCCGGCGCACCGGGGGGTAGCGACGACGTTGCAGCCGATTTCCCCTGGGTGTGACCTGGGCCATACGGTCCCCCGGCACGGTCCTGCACTGGTGCAGGCCAGAGACGAGGAGGTCTTGGGTGCCCGTCAACACCCGCGGGGCGATCATCCGCTCCGCTCCCGGCAAGTACGAGGTCGTGGACCTGATCGCCGACGACCCGCGGCCCGGCGAGCTGCAGGTCAAGTTGGCCGCGTCCGGGATGTGCCACTCGGACGACCACCTGGCCACCGGGGACATCCCCATGGCGCACTACCCGATGTGCGGCGGCCACGAGGGTTCCGGGGTCGTCACCGCCGTCGGCCCCAACACCAAGGGCTTCAAGGAGGGCGACCACGTCGTCTTCTCGTTCCTGCCGGCCTGCGGCCGGTGCCGCTGGTGCGCCAGCGGCCTGAGCTACCTGTGCGACCTGGGCGCCGGCCTGCTCGTCGGGGCCCGCTTCGACGACCCGGAGAGCTTCCGGTTCTCCCTCTCCGACGGCACCGCCGTCGGGCAGATGTGCGGCCTGGGCACGTTCGCCGGGGTGACCACGGTCAACGCCGAGTCGGCGGTCAAGATCCCCGACGACATCCCGCTGGACGTGGCCTGCCTCACCGGCTGCGGCGTGGGCACCGGATGGGGCTCGGCGGTCACCGCGGCCGGGGTGGAGCCGGGCGACACGGTGATCGTCATGGGCATCGGCGGCATCGGCATCAACGCCGTCCAGGGCGCTGCGCACGCCGGCGCGAGCAACGTCATCGCCGTGGACCCGGTCGCGTTCAAGCGCGAGAAGGCCCAGGAGCTCGGCGCCACGCACGCCTTCGAGAGCATCGACGAAGCCGCCGACTTCGCCCGCAGCGTCACCAACGGGCAGGGCGCCGACAAGGCCGTCGTCACCGTCGGGGTCACCACCGGGGAGCACGTCTCCCAGGCGTTCTCCTCGATCCGCAAGGCCGGCACCGTCGTCGTCACCGGCCTGGGCAACATCCAGGAGGTCGGACTGCCCATCTCCATCGGCGAGCTCACGCTCTTCGCCAAGGAGATCAAGGGCGCCATGTTCGGCGACTCCAACCCGCACACCGACATCCTCAAGATGCTGCGGCTCTACCAGGAGGGGAACCTCAAGCTCGACGAGCTGGTCACCAAGCGGTACACGCTCGACGAGATCAACCAGGGTTACGAGGACATGCACGCCGGCAAGACCATCCGCGGCGTGATCATCTACTAGAAGGACCCCTCGCCCCCGCCGCTCGCGAGCTCGCGGCGGGACCCTGCGAGGGGGCCACCCTTCCTCCCCACCCCTCGCAGGCTCGGGGCGGGGCACTGGAAGGGGGCCGTTCCAGTACCACACCAGGGCCGGGGCGTCTCTCGCCGAGGGGCGCCCCGGTCGCGCGTTCAGCGGGGAGCACCGTGAGCACACCCACCGAGACCCGGCGGCTGGACGTCACCGGCATGGTCCGGGTCGCCCGCGAGCGGGTCGTCGCCCGCATCCGGGAGGCCGAGGTCGTCGTCGCGGCGCTGTCGGCCGGCCGGAACGTGCTGCTCGAGGGGCCGCCGGGCACCGGGAAGACGACGCTGCTGCGCGCGCTGGCCGACGGCGCGGGCGTGCCGCTGGTGCTGGTGGAGGGCAACGCCGAGCTCACCCCGGCCCGGCTGGTCGGCCACCACGACGCCTCGCGGGTGCTCACCGAGGACTACCGCGCCGAGAACTTCGTCCCCGGCCCGCTGACCCGAGCCATGACCGACGGCGCCGTCCTCTACGTGGAGGAGTTCAACCGGGTGCCGGAGGAGACGATGAACGTCCTGCTCGGCGTCCTCTCCGAGCGGGAGATGCACGTCCCCCGCTACGGCCGGGTGACCGCCCGTCCCACGTTCCGGCTGGTGGCGGCGATGAACCCGTTCGACGCCGTGGGCACCGCCCGGGTCACCCCCGCCCTCTACGACCGGTCCTGCCGCGTCGCCATGGGCTACCAGGACGAGGACGCCGAGGTCGCCGTCGTCACCGCCGCCACCGGCGGGCCCGCGCCGCTGGTCGCCCGGGCGGTGCGCGCGGTGCGGATCACCCGCGACCACCCCGAGCTGCGGATCGGCGCCTCGGTGCGCGGCGCCATCGACACCGTGCTCATCGCGGTGGAGCTGGCCACCGTCCGCGGGCACGAGGGCATCGGGGACAGCACCGGCCTGGACGCCGCGCTCGCCGCCCTGACCGGCAAGGTGACGCTCGCCGACGGCGCGGCCCGCCCGGTGGAGGACGTCGTCGCCGACATCTGGCGCCGGGCGGGTGAGGAGCTGGGAAAAGCCTGACCGCCGACGAGGCGGACCGGTCGACCCCGGCAGCGCCGCCACCCGGCGGGCACCCGCCGCAACCGGCCGCGGTCGAGGACCCGGGCGAGGTGGAGCAACTGCTCCGCCGGCACGCGGCCCGCCGGTCCGGCCGCGACGAGCTCAGCCGCGCCCACCCGGACTTCCAGCAGGTCTCCCCGCAGGCGGGCCGGCTCGACGAGCAGGCGCTGCGCGACCTCGCCGCGCGGGATCCCGAGGCGGCCTCCCGGCTCCTGACCGCCATGGGCCGGGCCTTCGACCCCGGGCTGCGCGCGGCCGCCCGGGCCCTGGCCTGCCGGCTGCCGGTGGGGGCCCCGCGATCCGGCGTCCCCGACCGCCCCGGGACCCGCCGGGTGGTGACCCGCCGGGACGACACCGGCAGCGACCTCGACCTCGACGCCACCCTGGCCGCCCGCGGCGCCGAGCCGCACTGGCGCGCTGCCCACCTGCGCACCCGCGGCTGGCGGTCCACCGGCCGGTCCTGCGTGCTGCTGGTCGATGCGTCCGGGTCCGTGGCCGGGGACGAGCTCGCGGTCGCCGTCCTGACCGCCTCGGCGCTGGCCCAGCGGATGCGCCCGGACGACGAGCTCGCCGTCGTCGCCTTCTGGTCGAGGGCGGTGGTCCTGCGGCCGCTGTCGGCCGACCCGCGCACCGACCTGGTCGTGGACCGGCTGTTCGACCTCCGCGGTGGCGGGACCACCGACCTGGACCTCGGGCTGCGCACCGCGGCCACGCAGCTGGCCCGGTCCCGGGCGACGACCAGGGACGTCGTGCTGCTCTCCGACGGCGTGCCCACCGAGAGCCCCGACCCCCTGCCGGCCGCGGCCGCGCTGGTCCGCGCCGGCGCCCGGCTGCACGTGCTGTCGCTGTCCGCGGAGCCCGAGTCGGAGGCCGGGTGCGCCGCCCTGGCCGCCGCCGGAGGCGGCCGGGTCGCGCCGCTGCTGCGGGCGACGGAGGCCCCAGCCGCCGTCCGCGCCGTCCTGGGCTGAGCCGCGTCGTCCTGGGCCGAGCCGGGTCCTCCCGGGCCGAGCCGGGTCCTCCGACCCGGGACCAACCGATCTGGCCGGCGGCCTCCCGTGGGCGCACGGTTCTCCCGTACCACCGGGGACGCACCACGGAGGCCGACGTGACCACCACGACCGTCGAGGCGCCACCCCTGACCTACGGCGACCCGGACCTGCTGCCCGCGACCGCTGCCGCACTCACCGGCGGCCGGCCGGTCGCCGTACGGCTGACCGGTGCACCCGCCCGCCGGGCGGCCACCGTGTTCCTCGGCGGTGACTTCCGGCTCTACGACGGCCTCCGCACCGTCGGGGCGCACCGGTCGCTGACGGCCGTGCTCCGCCACGCCCGGCTCGACGACCTCGAGCGGGTGATCGCCCTGGGCCGGGCCCGCGGCCAACGCGTCGACGTCGAGTACGTCGACGGGGTGCGCGAGTTCCGGGTCGAGCTCGTCCCGCCGGATCAGCCGCCGAGCTCGGCGAGGTCCAACGGGTCCTCCGGCGCGGTGATCTCCTGGTCCTCGCCGAACTCGCCGAGGGTCAATGTGCCCTCGTCCTGGCCGTTGGTCACCTCGAGCGGGTAGGGCTCGTCCTCGCCGGCGACGACGAGCAAGCCGCCGCTGTCGGTCCGCACGACCACGACCGGCTCGCCGTCGCGCTCGTCCTCGGTGACCTCCTCCTCGATCTCACCGTCGCTGGGCGTGCGGAGCTCGTCGGCCAGGCCCTGCAGGGTCAGCTCCTGGAAGCCCGCGGCGGCGTCGGCCGGGACGAGCACCCAGCGGCCGTCCAGCTCGCCCGCGAACTCCTCCGGCACGCCCGACCCGGTCCAGAAGTCGGCCGGCGCCTGCATGTAGACCTGCCCGCCGACGGCGGTGAGCTGGACGTCCATCCCGTCCGTCGACAGGGTGCCGGTGAGGTCCTCGCCCTGGACCTGCAGGTCGATCTCGCCGCTCTCGCCGTCCATCGAGTACTCGCCGCTGACGGCGGCCGAGCCGGCCTCCTCCAGCGCGGTCGCCGCCCGGTCGGCCACCTCGGGCCCGCTGAGCTCGGCCATGCCGTTGCCGTCGGAACCGCACGCGGCCACCAGCAGGGCGGACGTGCCCAGCACGGCCAGGGTCCGGATGCGCATGGCACTCCCCCTCGTCCCCGGACCCGACGTCCGGTCGGCCGCGATCATCCGCCACTGGCGCGGGACGGCGGCCCCGCCGGTCTCGCGTGTCGCCGCACGGCGTCGCCCGCGCGGGCCGGGTCCAGCGGGACGGCGCTGGCGAGGACGGCGGGGCCCACCCGCAGCACGCCGTCGGAGAGCACGGAGCAGCGCACGCCGCCCCGGCCGCGCAGCGCCGCATGGGCGCCTGGCGCCAGGACGACGTCCATCCAGGCGCACGGGTGGGCCGGCCGGCCGCCGCCGAGCAGCACCGGCCCGGACCCGGAGTCCAGCGCGAAGCGCTCCCCCCGCAGGGCCTCCACCTCCGCACCGCGCAGGACGACGGTGCGGCGAGCCAGGTGCGGGTCGAACGGTCCGGCACCGAGCGCGGCGGCCACCGCCTCCAGCGCCTCGACGGCGAGCACGGTCAGCTGCGCGTCGCGGTGCGCCGGGCGGCCGGCGTAGCGGTCCCCGACGACGCCGTACCGGGCCCGCACCTCGATCGCGTCACGCCGGTCGCCGTCCTGCGCCGGCACGGGGCCGGTGGGCCGGCCGTCGTAGCGGTGCACCGGCGAGGCCAGCAACGCGACGACCTCGACGTCGTACCGGTAGGGGAGCCCGTTCAGCGGACCGGCTCGGCGGCGTCGACCAGGCCGTAGGCGCGGGCCTCCGCCGCGTCGAGCAGCCTCCCGACCCGCATGTCCGCGGCCACCTGGTCGACCGGTCGCCCGCAGGCACTGGCCAGCCGCTCCTGCAGCCGGCGCAGCTGCCGGGCGTGCTCGGCGGCCCAGGCCTCCACCGCGTACCCCGGGACGCCCCGCGGCGCCCGGGGCTCGCACAGCCGGACCATCGCGTGCGCGCCGGCGACCCGCCGGCCGGCGACGGCGAGGACCGCGACCGCCGGCCCGCTGAGGGTGCCCAGGCTGGTCGCGTGCACCGGGACGCCGACCAGGTCGAGCGCGTCCACCAGCGTCAGCGCGCCCTCGAGGTCGACGCCCACCCCGGAGAGCCGGAGGCGGATCGGGCCGTCCCCCGTCGCGTCGAGCAGCGCCAGCTCGCCGACCGCCCGGTTGACGGCGTCGGCGTCCAGCTCGCCGGAGAGGGGCACGATCCGCTGCTCCAGCAGCCGCTCGGCGAGCCAGTCGCCCCCGCCGACGACCAGGGCCGCGGACGCCGACGCCGCACCCGGCGCGGCCGGGCGCGGTTCCGGGTGCCACGGGTCGTGGCGCGGCCGCGGCGGCTCCGGCGGGTTCGGGGGGAGGGGTGGGAACGTGCTGCGCGAGGTCATGGGGACTCCTCGTCCGGGGTGGTGGGGCGGGTGGACGACCGGGACGGCCGGACCTGCCACTCGACGGTGCGGCCCAGGGCGGCCGCGTAGCGCTCCAGGGTCGACAGCCGCGCATCGAGCTGCCCGCTCTCCAGCCGGGCGACCGCCGACTGCGTCGTCCCCATCCGGGCGGCGATCTCCGTCTGGCTCAGGTCGCTCTCCTGACGGGCGCGGACGAGCTCCGTGATGAGTTCCCGCCGGCGTCCGGCCAGGTCCTGCAGACCCGGGAAGGCGCTGCGGCGTGACGGCTCCGGCACAGCGTCCAGACTATCGCGAAACCGCTATACCGACTGCCCCGTTGACCGGCGAGATCTGCACAGTGGTGGCCATCAGGCTCGTGATGACCACCACTGTGGAGATCTCGCGCCCCCTCAGCGCTCCGCGGTCTTGTGGATCGGGCCCTCGATGCTGGTCAACCGCTCTCCCGAGCCGCCCCAGCGCCCGGCGATGACCTCCGCGGCGATCGAGATGGCCGTCTCCTCGGGCGTGCGGGCGCCGAGGTCGAGCCCGATCGGGGAGGACAGCCGGGACAGCTCCTCCTTGGACAGGCCCGCATCGGACAGCCGCTCGAGTCGTTCGGTGTGCGTCCGCCGCGAGCCCATCGCGCCCACGTAGGCCACCGGCAGCCGCAGCGCGACCTCCAGCAGCGGGACGTCGAACTTGGGGTCGTGGGTGAGCACGCACAGCACGGTGCGCTCGTCGATCCGGCCGGCGTCGACCTCGGCCTGCAGGTAGCGGTGCGGCCACTCGACGACGACCTCGTGCGCGTCGGGGAAGCGCTTCGGCGTGGCGAAGACCGGGCGGGCGTCGCACACGGTGACCCGGTAGCCGAGGAAGGCGCCGACCCGGGCGACGGCGGCGGCGAAGTCGATGGCGCCGAAGACCACCATCCGCGCGGCCGGCGCGAAGGCGTTGACGAACAGCGACAGGTCGTCGCCGCGGCGCTCGCCGTCGTGCCCGACGTGCAGCATCCCGGTGCGGCCGGCGGCCAGCATGCCGCGGGCGTCGTCGACGACGGCGTCGTCCAGCCGCTGCAGGCCGAGCGTGCCGGAGCTGCGGTCGGGCCAGACGACCAGCCGCCGTCCCACCCGGTCGTCCGGGCCGGCGACGCAGGTGACGACGGCGACCGGCTCGTGCCGCTCCACCGACTCCGCCACCTCGCCGAGCTCGGGGAAGGACTCGCGGGAGACCGGCTCGACGAACACGTCGAGGATCCCGCCGCAGGTCAGGCCCACGGCGAACGCGTCGTCGTCGCTGACCCCGTACCGCTCGAGGGTGGGGACGCCGGTCTCGACGACGTCCTTCGCCTCCTCGTAGACCGCGCCCTCGACGCAGCCGCCGGAGACGCTGCCGACCGCGGTGCCGTCGGGGCCGACCAGCATCGAGGCCCCGGCCGGGCGCGGCGCGGAGCGCCAGGTGGCGACCACCGTGCCCATGCCGACGGTCTCGCCCGCCTGCCACCAGCCGATCAGGTCCTCCAGCACGTCACGCACGGCTGCCCTCCTCTGGGCTCAGGCACGGGAGATCACTCCCGCCAGCTCCTGGAACGCCGCCAGGCTGTGCCCGGCGACGAAGTGGTCGACCGACGGCAGCGCCGCCTGCATCCCGGCGGTGAGCGGCTCGTAGCCCTCCCGGCCCTTGTGCGGGTTGACCCACACGACGGCGTGCGCCAGCCGCTGCAGCCGGGCCATCTGCTCGGCCAGCACCTCGGTGCCGCCGCGCTCCCAGCCGTCGCTGCACACGACGACCACCGCGCCGCGGGCGGTGCCGCGCTGGCCCCACCGGTCGAGGAACGCCTTGAGCACCTCGCCCAGGCGGGTGCCGCCGGACCAGTCGGGGATCGCCGAGCCGCTGGCCGCCAGCGCCTTGTCGGGGTCGCGCAGCCGTAGCTCCCGGGTCACCCGGGTCAGCCGGGTGCCGACGGTGAAGACCTCGGTCGCGGCCGGGCGCGCCCGGACGGCGGCGTGCGCGAAGCGGAGCAGCGAATCGGCGTAGGGACTCATCGAGCCCGACACGTCGATCAGCAGGACGACGCGACGCGGCCGGGGCCGGGCCCGCCGGTGCAGCAGCCGGGTGACCTCGCCGCCGTCGTGTAGCGCGCGGCGCACGGTGCGGGAGGCGTGGACGGCGCCGTGCGGGCTGGCCCGGCGGCGGCGCGAGGGCCGCATGGGGGTGGCCGGCACCAGCAGCGCGAACAGCCTCCGCAGCTGCTCGCGCTCGGCGCCGGTCAGCTCGGCGACGTCCCGGTGGCGGAGCACCTCGTCGGCGCTGGCCTGCCCGGCGAGCTCCGGCGGCGACTCGGCGTCCGCCTCGCCGGCGCCGGGGTCCAGCGGCGCGGTGGTGACCGTCCTCTGCCGCTGCTGGGCGGCCGGGGGCACCGGCCGCGGCGACTCGCCGCCGAAGTACGCGGCGAAGGCCGCGTCGTAGCGCTCCAGGTCGTCCGGGCCGGCGCACAGGGTCAGCCGGCCGGACCAGTAGACGTCGGTGGCGTCGAGGACGTCGAGCGCCGCGACGGCGGACATCATCGCCTCGACCCGGTCCGGGGAGGCGCCGACCCCGGCGACCCGCAGGGTGCGCGCGAAGCCCAGCACCGTGTCGACGACATCGCGTCGCGCTGGAACGGCCCCGTCCGGAGGCTTGCCCTGAGCCTGCGAAGGGTGAGAGGGACGGGGTCCTTCAACCACCGAAGAGCGCCCCCCGGGCCAGGGCGTGCACGCGGTCGGTGTCCTCCCGGTACTTGAGGACCGCTCCCAGCGTGCGCGCGGCGACGTCGGGGTCCAGCTCGCGGGCACCGAGGGTGTGCAGCGCGGTCGCCCAGTCCATCGCCTCGGCGACCCCCGGTGGCTTGAGCAGGTCCAGGGTGCGCAGCTTCGCCGTCGCGCGGGCCACCTCGCGGGCCAGCTGCTCGGTGACGTCGGGCAGCCGGCGGCGCAGGATCGCGACCTCCCGGTCGAAGTCCGGGTGCTGCAGCCAGTGGTAGAGACAGCGCCGCTTGAGGGCGTCGTGCACCTCGCGAGTGCGGTTGGAGGTGAGGACGACCAGCGGCGGGGTGGTGGCCCGGATGGTGCCGAGCTCGGGGATGGAGATGGTGAAGTCGGAGAGGACCTCGAGCAGGAAGGCCTCGAACTCGTCGTCGGCGCGGTCGACCTCGTCGACCAGCAGCACGCTCGGCGAGTCCTCCAGCGCCTGCAGCAGCGGGCGCGCGAGCAGGAAGCGGCGGTCGTAGAGCGACGCCTCCAGCGTCTCGGTGTCGCCGGTGGCGTGCGCGGCCTCGGCGGCGCGCAGGTGAAGCAGCTGCCGGCCGAAGTCCCAGTCGTAGAGCGCCTGGCTGGCCTCGAGCCCCTCGTAGCACTGCAGCCGGTAGAGGGGCCGGCCGGTGACCCGGGCCAGCGCCTGGGCCAGCGCGGTCTTGCCGACGCCGGCCTCGCCCTCGAGGAACAGCGGGCGGTGCATGGCCAGTGCGAGGTACGCGGCGGTCGCCAGGCCCTCGTCGGGCAGGTAACCGGTCGTCTCGAGGGCCGCGGCGAGCTCGTCAGGCCCGCCGATCCCGCCGTCCGCGCCGGTCACCGGCCGCACCGTGGTCTCGCTCACGCCCCGAGCATCCCACCCGCCCTGCCGACGTGACCCTGCCCGGTCGGGTGGACCTGGAACCGGGCCGGGAACGGCAGATGGCCGGCCGGGATCGGGTGCTCGGCCGGCCACCGCCGTCTGGTGCCCGGTCCTGCCGGGCTGGACCGTCAGGTCCCTGCGATCAGCGGCCGATCCGGCCGTCGTCGTCGCGGTCGAGGGCGTCCTTGGCCTTGTTGACCAGGCCGCGGTCGTCGCGGCCGGTGGTGCCACCGGTCACGCCGGTGCCCTGGGCGCCGTCGACCTCGATCTCCTCCTTGCGGACGTCGGACGACACCCGCTCCTGGTCGGTGACTGTCTCCTTGTCCAGGCGCACCCGCTCGACCGGCACGGCCTCCTTCTCCACCACCGGACGCTCGGCGCGGAGCGTGACCTCGTGCTCCTCCTCGGAGATCGCCGGGCCGTCCATGGCCCGCCCGACGTTGGCGTCGGTGATCGGCTCGCGCTCGACCCGGACCTCCTCGCGGGAGACCGGCACCGTCTCGCTCACGTTCTCGGTGACGACGTACTTGCGCAGCCGGGCCCGGCCGACCTCCTCGGAACGGGTGCCCACGTTCAGGCGCTCCTCCGAGCGGGTCATCGCCTCGTCGGTGGTCGGACCCGAGGTGTCGCGGCCCACGGCGCGGCCCTGCACGTCGTCGTAGACGCCGTCACCGTCGCGGTCGGTGCGGCCCGTCGTCCCGGCGGTGCCGGCCATCCCGGCGGTGCCGGCCGTCCCGGCGGTGCCGGCCGTCCCGGCGGTGCCCGCGGTCGTCGTCGTGGTGTCGGTGGTCGTCGCGTCGGTGGTCGTCGTGGTGCCGGTGGTCGTCATCGAGGTGTCGGTTGTCGTCCCCTGGCCGGACCCGAGGCCGTAGTAGCGGTAGAGCTCCTGCTCCTCCTGCGGCGACAGGTGGCCCTCGGTGTCGATCTTCGGGGCGTCCTTCACCTGCGCCTTGCTCACCGGTACACGCAGCCCCTCGTCGGTGAGGTCGGCGTCCCGGATCGGCACGAAGGACTCCTTGGTGCCGAACAGCCCGGTGCGCACCGTGACCCACTCCGGCTGGCCGCTCTCGTCGTCGAGGTAGACCTCCGAGGCCGAGCCGATCTTGTCACCGCTCTGGTCGTAGACGTCCCTGCCGATCACCCGGCTGATGGCTTCGGTGCCGATCATGGTGGCTGTCGCTCCCATCTGAGCTGTGGTGTTCCGGTCGATCACAGGGGTGTCCGCCGGGCGGGTCACGAAACGGCCACGAACGTCCCGACACGCCCGGCCGGGCTGGACAGGAAGGCCCCGGCCCGCTCTCAGCACCGCGCCGCGTCGCATCCCCGCTGGCCAGGGCCCCGGCAACGGGGGGGTGCCGGGGCTCGGCGGGAGCACGTGGTCAGCGATGACTCGCGGTCACAACGGGTCGCCCGGGCGTGTCGTCAGAGGTCGGCCCCGGCGCGTCGCCACCGCCGTCGGGCCGGTCGCTGCCCATCCTGGAGGGCGTGCCTCCCCGCTCGCCGTACGACGACCTGGTCCACCCGCGCACCGTCAAGAAGCCCAGCCCCCAGGTCGAGGCCGAGCGCGACCTGGTCGTGGAGGACCCGAGCTCCGGCTTCGTGGGCGCCGTGGTGCGCTGCGAGAAGGACGTCGTCCACCTCGAGGACCGGTTCGGGAAGGTGCGCGCCTATCCGCTGGGGCCCGGCTTCTGGGTCGACGGCCGGCCGGTCGTGCTGGTGCGCCCGAAGCCGCAGGCACCGGCGACCCCGACCCGCAGCGCCTCCGGCTCGACCTACGTCGCCGGCGCCCGCGCCCGGGTCGCCCGCGAGGGCCGGATCTACGTCGAGGGCAAGCACGACGCCGAGCTGGTCGAGAAGGTGTGGGGCCACGACCTGCGCATCGAGGGCGTCGTCGTGGAGCCGCTGCACGGAGTCGACGACCTGCCCGGCATCGTGCGCGACTTCCGCCCGGCGTCCGGACGGCGGCTCGGCGTACTGGTCGACCACCTCGTGACGGGCTCCAAGGAGTCGCGCATCGCCGGGCAGGTCACCGGGGAGTACGCGCTCGTCGTCGGGCACCCCTTCATCGACATCTGGCAGGCGGTCAAGCCGTCGGTCGTCGGCATCCGGGCGTGGCCCACGGTGCCCAAGGGCGAGTCGTGGAAGGACGGCGTCTGCCGGCGGCTGGGCTGGGAGGACGACACCGGCTACGTCTGGGCGCAGCGGATCCTCGCCCGGGTGCGCACCTGGACCGACCTGGAGCCGGCCCTCATCGGCCGGGTCGAGGAGCTCATCGACTTCGTCACCGAGTCCCCGTGATGCGCTGCTGGGCTCCGTGCGGCAGGGAGCTCGCGGCGTCGTCGCCCGTGACGGCCCGTACCGCGCGCTGAGCACGCAGGGCGTCCTCCGTCTCCTGCCGCCGACAGCTCGCGACGATCACGGCGCCGGGACCACCTCGCGGTCCTGGAGGTGGTCCCGGCGCCGTGATCGCGCGGATCCGGAGAGCCTCAGCCGGGGACGTAGTTGAAGGTGTCCGGGTCGGGGCCGGTGCGCTCGCCGCGGTCCAGGCTCGTCAGCGTGGCCATGTCGTCGGCGCCGAGCTCGAAGTCGAACAGCGCGAAGTTCTCCTGCATGCGCTCGCGGGAGACCGACTTCGGGAAGACGACGTCCCCGCGCTGCACGTGCCACCGCAGCACCACCTGGGCCGGGGCGCGGCCCAGCCGCTCGGCGACGGCGACGATCGCCGGGTCGCCCAGCACCTTGCCCTGCGCGATCGGCGACCAGGCCTCGGTGACGATCTCGTGGTCGGCGTCGAAGGCCCGGAGCTCCTCCTGGGTGAGGTAGGGGTGCACCTCGATCTGGTTGACCGCCGGGCGCACCTCCGTCTCGGCGAACAGCCGGCGCAGGTGGTGGGCCTGGAAGTTGGAGACGCCGATCGCCCGGCACCGGCCGCTGGCGTAGATCTCCTCCATCGCCTTCCAGGTCTCGACGTAGTCGACGTCGATCCCCGGCAGCGGCCAGTGGACCAGGAAGAGGTCCAGGTGGTCGAAGCCGAGGTCGCCCAGGGTCTGGTCGAAGGCGCGCAGGGCGTCGTCCCGGCGGTGGGAGCCGTTGTTCAGCTTGCTGGTCACGAAGACCTCGCCGCGGTCGAGACCCGAGCGCGCGACGGCCTCGCCGACGCCCTTCTGGTTGCCGTACATCTCGGCGGTGTCGATGTGCCGGTAGCCGATCTCCAGGGCGGTGGAGACGGCGTCGGCGGTGTCCTCCGGCGGGACCTGGTAGACGCCGAACCCCAGCTGGGGGATCTCGACGCCGTTGTTGAGTCGGATCGTGGGCACGCTGGCCACGAGGGCTCCTCTCGCTGACGGATGGGGGCGCCGCGCACGCACCCGGGCGCGCGGCCTGCCGGGACCCCGCCTACCCGGGAGCCCCGCGTGCTCAACCGTCGTCAGGAGTGGTCGAGCAGCCGGGCCGGGGGTGGGAGGACGGGTGCGGGACGGGCCCGCAGCAGCGGAGCCCCGGCCAGCGCCAGCAGCGCCGCGAGCGCCGCGGCGCCCGCCGGGACGGCGAACGCGGACTCCGCGCCCCACGCGTCGACGGCGGCGCCGGCCAGCGCGGACCCGGCCGTGACGCCCAGGGTGAGGCCGGTGGTCGTCCACGACAGCGCCTCGGTGAGGGCCGTGCGCGGCACCCGCGACTCGACCAGCGAGGTCCCCGAGACCAGCACCGGCGCGATGGCCGTGCCGGCGAGGAACCCCACGGCCACCAGGACCGCCAGCGAACCGACGCCCCACAGCAGCTGCGCGGCCAGGCCGAACGCGACGGCGGTGACCACGAAGCGGGCGGCGAGCGTCCCGGGCAGCCGGGCGACGCCGTAGACCAGCCCCGCGACGAGGCTGCCGAACGCGTAGACGGCCAGCGCCACCCCGGCCATCGCGGGCGCACCCTGCTCGTCGGCGAAGCCCACGACGACGACGTCCATCGCGCCGAACACGGTGCCGACCGCCGCGTAGCTGACCGCCACGACCAGCACCGTCGCGTTGAGCGCGGCCCACCGGCGGGACGGCCCGCCGGGGTCGGCCGGCTGCACGGCCGGCTCGGTGGCACGCTGGCCGGCCAGCCAGAAGCCACCGACCGCACCGAGCGTGATGCCGGTGAGGAAGCCGACGGGCGGGGCGACCAGCGTCGCGAGCAGCGTGACCAGCGGCGGGCCGACGACGAAGACGACCTCGTCGACGACCGCCTCCAGGGCGAAGGCGGTCTGCCGGCGGTCCGGCTCGGCCAGCGCCTCGACCCAGCGGGCGCGCACCAGCGAGCCGATGTTGGGCCCGCTGGCGCCGCACAGCGCGGCCAGCGCGAACCAGGTCCACAGCGGCGCCCCGAGGGTCACCGCGGCGACGAAGCCGTAGCCGGCCAGCAGGTAGCCGGTCATCGCCCAGCGCAGGACGGCGCCCTGGCCGCGGCGGTCCATGGCGCGCGCCCATTGCGGGCTGGCGACCGAGAAGCTCAGCGCCAGCGTGCCGGAGACCGCGCCGGCCAGCCCGTAGCTGCCGGTCTCGGCGGCGACGAGCAGGACGGCGCCCAGACCGAGCATCGGGATGGGCAGCCGGGCGACCCACCCGGCGAAGGAGAACGCCAGCGAGCCGGGGACGGCGAACAGGCGGGCGTAGGGGCCGAACACGGTTGACACGGGACGTCTCGCGCTTCCTGGCCACAGGCGAGTGCGGTGCTGCCCGCCGGTCTCTCGGGTGGCTCCGCGACCGTAGCAACGGACTCCCGCGCCCCGCCGCCGGTTTCCGCGGAAACCGCTGCCGGACACCATCCGCACGGGACCGCCGCCGGTCGCACCGCCCGTTCGGGGAGGGCACACCGTCACCCCCGCGCACTACATTCGGGGTGTGACCTCGACCAGCCCGCTCCCGGACCCGGTGGTCCGCCGTCCGGACCCCACCCCCGGCACCGGCGGGCTGGTGGACCGGCACGGCCGCGTCGCGACCGACCTGCGGGTGTCACTGACCGACCGGTGCAATCTGCGCTGCACCTACTGCATGCCGCCCGAGGGCCTGGACTGGCTGCCCAAGGTCGAGGTGCTCACCGACGAGGAGATCGCCCGGATCGTCCGCATCGGCGTGGAGCAGCTCGGCATCCGCGAGGTCCGGTTCACCGGCGGTGAGCCGCTGCTGCGCCCGGGCCTGGTCGGCATCGTCGCCGCCACCACCGCGCTGGAGCCCCGCCCCGAGGTCAGCCTGACCACGAACGCGATCGGCCTGGCCCGGGTCGCCCCCGCGCTGGCCGCCGCCGGCCTGGACCGGATCAACTGCAGCCTCGACACCGTCGACCGCGACCGCTTCAGGCAGCTCACCCACCGCGACCGGCTCGACGACGTCCTCGCCGGCCTCGCCGCCGCCCAGCGGGTCGGGCTCACCCCGGTCAAGGTCAACGCCGTCCTGCTGCGCGGCATGAACGAGGAGGACGCCGTCCCGCTGCTGGACTTCTGCCTGGAGCACGGCTACCAGCTGCGCTTCATCGAGCAGATGCCGCTGGACGCCCACCACGCCTGGACCCGTGGCGAGATGGTGACCGCCGAGGACATCCTCGAGCGGCTGTCGGCCGCGTACACCCTCACCCCCGACACCGAGGAGCGCGGTTCGGCCCCCGCCGAGCGCTGGCTGGTGGACGGCGGCCCGGCGACCGTCGGGGTCATCGCCTCGGTGACCCGGTCGTTCTGCGGCAGCTGCGACCGCACCCGGCTGACCGCCGACGGCCAGGTCCGCAACTGCCTGTTCGCGCGCGAGGAGTCCGACCTGCGGACGCCGATGCGCGACGGCGCCACCGACGCGGAGCTGGCCGACCGCTGGCGGATCGCCACCCTGGGCAAGCTGCCCGGGCACGGCATCGACGACCCGAGCTTCCTGCAGCCGGCCCGGCCGATGTCGGCGATCGGCGGCTGAGGCCCGTGCCCGTCACCGTCCGCTACTTCGCCGGGGCCCGCGCCGCCGCCGGGGTCGACACCGAGACCCGGGACGCCGGCACCCTGGCCGAGCTCGTCGGCCAGATCGTCGAGGCGCACGGGGAGCGTCTGGAGAAGGTGCTCACCGCCTGCTCGTTCCTGGTCGACGGCACGCAGACCCGGGACCGGTCGCTCACGCTGGCGCCGGGCACGGTCGTCGACGTGCTGCCGCCCTTCGCCGGGGGGTGAACGGCGCCGGTGGCCGACGAGCCCGAGAACGGGCCCGTCGGCCACCGGTCGTCGGAGAATGACCCCATGAGCATCTGGGAGAGGGCCAAGGCCAAGGTCGAGGAGCTGGTCGGCCGCGCCGAGGAGGTGTACGGCGAGTCCCACGGGGACGCCGCGGCACAGCTGCACGGGGAGGCCCACCGCCTGGAGGCGGAGGCCGAGGAGGAGGCCGCGCTCCGCGAGGACACCGTCCGGCGGGACCCGGACGGCGGCGCGGCCCCGACCCGCTGACTGTGCACGATCCCGTACCGGAATCGGGACGGACCGAGGACGATCGGGGTGTGGCCACTCCCCCGGTGCTGGACGTCGCCCCCTGGCGCACCTTCCAGGACGCGGCCTGCGGGGCGCTCGAGGCGCTGCACCGGCGCCTGGGCTGGGACGTGTGGGTGGTGACCCGGGTGGTGGACGACCGGCAGGTCGTGGTGCACGCCCATCCACCCGACGTGATCCCCCCGGGCACCTGGTTGCCGTGGGCGGACACCTTCTGCCGGGCCATGGTCGCCGGCGAGGCCCCGCGGGCGGCCACGGTCACCGCTGCCGTCCCGGCCTTCGCCAAGCGCATGAGCGGGCCGGCCGCGCGGATCGCCGCCTACATCGGCGTTCCGCTGGTCACCCCGGACGGCGACCTGTTCGGCACGCTGTGCGCGTGGGGGTTCCGCGCCCGGCCCCGCAGCGCCGCACACGACCTGCCCCTGGTCGAGGCGGTGGCGCGCCTGCTGAGCACGCTGCTCGCCGCCGGCATGACGCCGTCCGAGCCGCCCCCGGCTGCCCGCGACTGACCGGGCACCCGGCCGGGGTCGGGACGGAAGTCCCTACCCCCGCGCACGGAAGGCACGCGAGGCTGTCCCGTGACGGTGCAGTGCCGCGCTGTTGCAGGCCCCGCACGTGGGCCGCCGCCGGTCTGCCGGGCCGGATCACCCGCCGAGTCGTGGAGACGTCACATGCCCCCATCCGTCCTGTCCGTCGTCCGGGTGCAGGCCGACGGCCGCGTCCTCGCCGAGGCCGACATCCGCCGCACCGGCGAACCGGGTGTCGTCGCCTCGGCGATGCACGTGGAGTCCGGCCACCTGCCGGTGGGCACCGGCACCCGCCTGGTGGACGCCGTCCTCGACCAGGCCCTCCTGGACGAGGCCGAGCTGCTGGTCGCCACGATGCCGCTCAACGACACCGAGATGCTCGACCGGGTGCGGCAGCGCAGCGGCGACGTCGCCGCGCGGGCCGTCGGCGCCACGAAGATCGTCGAGGCGCGGCTGGTGCCGCGGTCCCGCCAGGCCCTCTAGGGGCAGGCGACCCACTCCTCCTCGCCGTCGGTGAAGACCTGCCGCTTCCAGATCGGCAGCCGCTCCTTCACCAGGTCGACGAGCTCGGCGCAGGCGGCGAAGGCGTCCCCGCGGTGCGAGGTGCTGACCGCGCAGGCCAGTGCCACGTCACCGATGCCGAGCATGCCTACCCGGTGGGAGACGGCGACGGCGTGCACCTCGGGCCGGGCGGCGAACTCCTGCGCCAGCTCCACGATCACCTGCTCGGCGCTCGGGTGGCCCACGTACTCCAGCTCGGTGACCGAGCGGCCGCCGTCGTGGTCGCGGACCACCCCGGCGAACGACACGACCGCGCCGGCCGCCTTGTCGGCGACGGCGTCCTCGTGCTCGGCGACGGACAGGGGTGCGTCGACGACCCGGGCGATCACGGCGCCGACGGTACCCCGCCGGGCGGCACGTCCAGGTCGGTCGGATCGGCCAGGCCGGTGCAGTCGACCTCGGTGACGTCGTGGGTGGCCAGGTAGCGGCGGGCGCCCTCGTCGCCGGTCGCGGTCCCGGCGACCCCGGCCCAGTGCTCGCGGCCGAGCAGCACCGGGTGCCCCCGGACGCCGTCGTAGGAGGCGACGGCCAGCGCCTCGGGGGCGGCGTGCGCCGCGACCGCGGCCAGCGCCTCCGGCGTCATCCCGGGCATGTCGACGAGGGTGACCAGCGCGGCGTCGACCCGTCCCGGCCAACCGCGCAGCCCGTCGAGCCCCGTCCGCAGCGAGGACGCCATCCCGCTCTCCCAGTCGCGGTTGGCCAGCACCGTCGCGCCGTCGAGGTCCGCGGTCCGCCAGACGTCGACCGCCTGCGCCCCGAGGACGACGAGCACCGGGTCGCAGACCGCGCGCGCCGTCCGCACCGCCCGCTCGACCAGCAGGCTGCCCTCGTACTCCACCAGCGCCTTGGGCATGCCGTAGCGCCGCCCGCCACCCGCGGCGAGCACCAGTCCCGCGACCGATCCCATGCCGTCCACCCTGGCACAGGGCTCCGCACCTTGATGCAGGTAAGGGCCGCGGCGCATCATGGCGCAGTGCGGACCACCATCGACCTCCCGGAGGACCTGCACCGGCTGACCACGGCGATCGCCCGCGACGCGGGGACCTCGTTGAGCGAGACCGTCACCCGGCTGCTGCGGGCGGCTCTCACCGCGCCCGGGCCGAGCCGGGTGACGACCGACGAGCTGACCGGGTTGCCCGTCATCTCCCTCGGCCGACCGACGACCAGTGAGGACGTGCGGTCGCTGGACGACGAGGAGTGACGAACCTCCTCGACGCGAACGTGCTCATCGCCCTCGTCGTGACCGACCACGTCCACCACGAGCCGGTCCGGCAGTGGTGGGTCTCCGACGCCGGGCGCTTCTCGACCTGCCCGGTGACCCAGGGAGCGCTGGTCCGCCACCTGCTCCGAGCCGGCGTCGCAGTGGACGACACCAGGACCGTGCTGCGCGGCTGGACCTCCAGCGAGCGGCACGAGTTCTGGCCCGACGACCTCGGCTACGGCGAGGTGGACCTCCGCGGCGTCGTCGGGCACCGGCAGGTGACCGACGCCTACCTGGCGGCCCTGGCGCGGGCCCGCAACGGTCGGCTGGCCACCCTGGACCGGGGGCTGGCCCTCCTGCACCCCGACGTCGCGCTCCTGCTCGAGCCGCCGGATCCTGCGCAGCGCGCTCCGTCTCAGCGTGCGTAGACCGCCACCTCGGAGGCCTTGACCACGGCCCAGACCGGCGTGCCGGGGGCGAGGCCGAGCTCGGCGAAAGCGGTCGCGGTGACGTCGGCGACCAGCGGCACCTCGCCGTCCAGTTCGCAGCGCACGGTCGACCCGTGCGGGGTGGCCGAGACCAGCCGGGCCGGCCACACGTTGCGCGGGCTGCCCTCCGGGCGCGCCGGGTACAGCGCCACCGACTCGGGGCGGACGGCGACGAACACCGGCCCCGCGGTCTCCTCGGCCACCGCCACGCGGCCGCCGCCGTCCAGCCGCACCGTCGTCCCCTCGCCGGTGCCCGGCAGCAGCGCCAGGCCGACCAGCCGGGCGACGTAGTCGGTGCGCGGGTGGCGGCTGACGTCGGCCGGCGTCCCGGCCTGCACGACCCGGCCCTCCTCGACCACGACCACCCGGGCGGCCAGCGCCATCGCGTCGACCGGGTCGTGGGTGACCAGCACCGTGCTGCCGGGGAAGTCGGCGAGGTGGTGGCGCAGCTCCGCGCGCACGGTCAGCCGGGTGCGGGCGTCCAGCGCGGAGAGCGGCTCGTCGAGCAGCAGCAGCGCCGGCTCCCCCACCAGCGCGCGAGCCAGCGCCGCCCGCTGGGCCTGGCCACCGGAGAGCCGTCCGGGCCGCCGGTCGCCGAGGTCGGCGATGCCCACGCGGGCCAGCCACTCGCGGGCCGCGGCGCGGGCGGCGGGCCTCCCGACGCCGCGGGTGCGCAGCCCGAAGGCGACGTTGTCGGTGACCGACAGGTGCGGGAACAGCAGGTGGTCCTGGAAGACCATGCCGAGCCGGCGCTCGTGGGCGGGCACGTGCACGCCGGCGGGGACGTCGTCCCACGTCTCGGGCCCGACGGCGACCCGGCCGCCGCTGGGCGGCAGCAGGCCGGCGAGCACGCGCAGCAGGGTGGACTTGCCGGCGCCGTTCGGGCCGAGGACGGCGAGCACCTCGCCGTCGGCCACCTCGAGGCCGAGCTCCACGGTCAGCGGGCCGCGGTCGACCCGGATGTCGGCGGTGAGGCTCACCGGACCGCCGCTCTCGTGAGCCAGCGGTCACGCAACAGCAAGAGCGTGGCGACGGAGACGACTAGCAGGACCAGGGAGAGCACGATCGCCGCGTCGGGGTCCTGCTGCAGGGCCAGGTAGACCGCGAGCGGCATCGTCTGAGTCGTCCCCGGGAAGTTGCCGGCGAAGGTGATGGTGGCGCCGAACTCGCCGAGCGCGCGCGCCCAGCAGAGCACCGCGCCGGCGGCGATCCCGGGTGCGACCAGCGGCAGGGTGACCCGGCGGAACGTCGTCCAGCGGTCGGCGCCCAGGGTGGCGGCGGCGTCCTCGAAGCGGGCGTCGGCGGCGCGCAGGGCCCCCTCGACGCTGATGACGAGGAAGGGCATCGCCACGAACGTCTCCGCGATCACCACCGCGGTCGTCGTGAACGGGATCGTGAGGCCGAAGGCGTCGTCGAGCCAGCTGCCGACGACGCCCTGCCGGCCCAGGACGAGGAACAGCGCGACGCCGCCGACCACGGGCGGCAGCACCAGGGGCACGGTGACCAGGGCGCGCAGCACCGACCGGCCGCGGGCGCGGGACCGGGCGAGCACCCAGGCCAGCGGGACGCCGAGGACCAGCGACAACGCGGTCGCGGCCGTCGCCGAGACGAGGCTGAGGCGCAGGGCCTGACCGACCGCGGGGCTGGTCAGCTGCGGCAGCAGCTCCCCCCACGGGGCGCGGAGGACCAGGCCGGCCAGCGGCAGCACGAGGAAGGCGACGGCGAGGACGGCGGGGACGAGCAGCGGGAGCGGGACGCCGGCCTCCCTGCGCCGGCTCACGATGCCCACGGTTCGCTCCCGGGCGGCGCTCCGCTCCTCGCTCGCTGGCGCTCGCTGCGATGCTCACGCCGCTGTCCACTCACGGGGTGCGGAAGCCGGCGTCGGCGAGCGCCCGCTGTCCCTCCTCCGAGCGCACCAGCTCGACGAAGGCGGCCGCGGCCTCCGGGTTGGGCGCGTCGGCCAGCACCGCGATCGGGTACTCGTTGACGACCTGCTCGGCCTCGGGGACGTCGATGCCCTCGACCGCGTCCCCGGCCGCGGTGACGTCGGTCGTGTACACCAGCGCGGCGTCGACCTCGCCGAGCTCGACCTTCGTCAGCGCGGCCCGCACGTCCTCCTCGAGCGTGTCGGGGACGGCGGCCACGCCGGCGGCGGCGAGGACGTCCTCGGCGGCCGCGCCGCAGGGCACCTGTGGCGCGCAGACCGCGATCGTCAGGTCCTCCCGCGCGAGGTCGGCCAGGCCGGTGACCCCGGCCGGGTTGCCCGCCGGGACGGCGATCTGCAGCACGTTGGCGGCGAAGACCTGCGGCTCGCCGTCGGCGAGCCCGGCGTCGGTGACGACGGCCATCTGCGACCCGTTGGCGCTGGCGAAGACGTCGGCCGGGGCGCCCTGGGTGATCTGCGTGGCCAGCGCAGAGCTGCCGGCGAAGTTGAACTGCACGTCCAGGCCGGGGTCGCCGGCCTCGAGCCGGCCCCCGAGGTCGGTGAAGACGTCGGTCAGCGAGGCGGCGGCGAAGACGGTGAGCGTGCCGCCGGGCCCGGCCGGGCCGTCGCTCGCCGCCGCCGTCCCGCCGTCCGCGGACCCGCCGCAGCCGGCCAGTTCGAGCACGAGCGCCGCGCCGAGCAGGGCACGCTTGGACATGGGACCTCCCTCGGCGGACCGCCGCGGTCCGCGCCTGCGGGACGGTAACCCGCTCGGGCCCGCAGTTGCGACTACCCGGTCGGGCAGTGCCTCCCGCGGGTGCGGTCAGGGGATGTCGACGCTGACCTGGGTGGCCTTGACCGTGGCGACGGCTCGCACCCCGACATCCAGGCCGAGTTCGTCGGCCGCCTCGCGCGACATCAGGGAGACCAGCCGGAACGGCCCGGCCTGGATCTCCACCTGGGCCATCACGGTGTCGCGGACGACGCGGGTGACGATGCCGGTCAGCCGGTTGCGGGCCGAGGAGCCGCGGGTGGCGCCGGGCTCGGGCGCCTCGTGCAGCTGGGTGGCCAGCCGGGCCAGGTCGGCGCCGTCGACGGAGGCCGGGCCGCCGCCGTGGCGGGAGGCAGGGAGCCGGCCGCTGTCGATCCACCGGCGCACCGTGTCGTCGCTGACGCCGAGCAGGCCCGCGGCCTCGGCGATCCGGTAGGCGGTCGTCACCGGGGCAGGCTAGCCGCCGCACCCGATCCGGGGGCGCGCCACGATCCGACCCGTCGTCCAGCGGTGGACAGCGGCCGGCGGGGTAGGACCCGGACCTGGACGAGGTGGGGATGCAGCCGGCGCCCGCTCCCGTCGGGAGAGCAGGGGGACGGGGGAACATGCGCCGGAGGTGGCGGGGTCCGCTGATCGTCTCGGTGCTGTACCTGGGGCTCTGGCTGGGGCTGGACGCCATCGCCAGCGTCTTCCAGGCCCGCCAGGAGGTGTCGCTGTGGTACCCCCCGACCGGGCTGAGCTTCGCCCTGCTGCTGGTCTTCGGGCTGCGGTACGCCCCGCTCCTCCTGCTGACCGACCCCCTGCACGGACTGGTGGTGAGCAGTCCAGGGGTCGGCTGGGTCAGCGTCTGGCTCGGCGGGCTGGTCAGCACCGTCGTCTACACGGCCGTGGCCTGGCTGCTGCTCCGGCGGCTGCGGATCGACCCCCGCCTCCCCGCGCAGCGCGACGTCATCTGGCTGCTGGGGCTGGCCGCCGTCGCCGGGCCGTTCCTGGTCGCCGTCGTCCAGGTCCTCCAGTACACCGTCGTGGGGCTGCTGAGCCGGGGCGAGTTGTTCCGGGGCGTCCTCGGCTTCTGGTCGGGCCGGGCCACCGGCGTCGGCGTGCTGACGCCCGCACTGCTCGTCGCGAGCCGGCGGGTGCCCGCGCTCTGGCGCGACCGGCCCGCGCTCCCCGGGCCGGTCCGGGTCGGCCGCGGGGACGGGCACCGGGCTTGGGCGGGCCGCGTCCGGCCACGGTGGCTCGGCCGGCTGGCCGCCCGCGCGCTGGACCCGCGGCTGGAACTCGTCGGCCAGGGCACGCTGCTGCTCGCGACGCTGTACCTGGCCTACGGCGAGCCGGCGGTCGGCGGGCTGGACCTGGCCTACCTGGTGTTCGTGCCGCTGATCTGGATCGCCGTCCGCGGCGGGCTGCCCCGGGTGGCGTTCGCCGTCCTGGTCGCCAACACCGTCGCCGTGGCGCTGGTCGGCCGGGATGTCGTGGACAGCCCGCTGCGGCTGCAGCTGGGCCTGGTGACCCTCACCCTGGCCGGGTTGATGCTCGGCGCGCTGGTGACCGGCCGGCAGGCCAGCATCGCGGCCGCTGAGCACGCGGCGGTCCACGACTCGCTCACCGGGCTGGCCAACCGGGTCCTGCTGATGGACCGCCTGGAGGCCGCGGCGCACCGGGCCGAGCGCCGTCCGGACAGCCGGTTCGCGGTGCTCTACTGCGACCTGGACGGCTTCAAGGGGGTCAACGACCAGCTGGGGCACGACGCCGGCGACGAGCTGCTCGTGGCGGTCGCGCGCCGGCTGGAGAAGGCGGTGCGGCCCGGCGACCTGGTCAGCCGCCTCGGCGGGGACGAGATGGCCGTCCTGCTCGACGGCGTGACCGGTGTCGAGGAGGCGGCGGGGGTGGCCGAGCGGCTGCTCGCCGCGCTGGCCGAGCCGTGCGCCGTCGACGGCCGGGAGGTCGTGGTCACGGGCAGCGTCGGGGTGGCGCTCGCCGACGCCGAGGGCCTGGCAGGGCCCCGGCTGCGCGGGGAGCGGGAGGGCCTGGCCGGCCCGGACGAGGACGGGCACGCCGAGGAGGTGCTCCGGGCGGCCGACCTGGCCCTGCAGCGCGCCAAGGCGACCGGGGGCAACCGGTACGAGGTCTTCAACGAACCGCTGCGCCGGCAGACCCGGGACCGGCTGGGTCTGCGCGCCGCGCTGCGCCGGGCGGTCGGGGCCGGGGCGGTGACCGTCGCCTACCAGCCGATCGTGCGAGTGGCGGACGGCCGGCTCGCGGCCGTGGAGACGCTGGCCCGGTGGCACGACGCCGAGCGCGGGGCCGTCCCGGCGGCGGAGTTCATCGCCGTGGCCGAGGAGACCGGGCTGATCCACGACCTCGGCATGCAGGTGCTGGAGCAGGCCTGCACCCAGGCCGCTCGGTGGCGGCGGACCTTCGGGTCCACCTCGACCCCGCGGGTGGCGGTCAACGTCTCGACCCGTCAGCTGCTCCCCGCGGACTTCGCCCCGCGCGTGCTGGCCCTGCTCGACCGCGTCGGGCTGCCGGCGGACGCCCTCGAGCTCGAGATGACCGAGTCCTGCGCCATGGAGCCGGGCGCGAGGGCAGCGCTGGAGCGCTTCACGGCCGCCGGCGTCACGCTCGCCGTGGACGACTTCGGCACCGGCTACTCCAGCTTCGCGGCGCTGCGCGAGCGGACGCCCCAGGCCTTCAAGCTCGACCGCTCCTTCGTCGCGCGGCTGCCCGACGACCGGCCGACCGACGCGATCGTCTCGGCCGTGCTCGCGCTCGCCGGGCACCTCGGCGCCTCCGTCACCGCCGAGGGCGTGGAGACCGAGGAGCAGCTCCAGCGCCTGCAGGAGCTGGGGTGCCCGCAGGTCCAGGGCTTCCTCCTGGGCGGCCCGGCGACCGCGGAGCAGATCGAGCGGGACTGGCTCAGCCGTCCGAGGTGACCGGGGCCTGTGGACGACGACCGGCCGTCCACAGCTCCTCCCCGGCACCGTCCGACGGTCGGGGGAGCATCCCGGGCATGGCCGCGACGACCGCTTCCGATGCCCGGCTCCGGGACCTGCTGCTGCACCGCGGTTGGTCTCCCGGCAGCCCCTCCCTCGCCGCCACGGCCTCGGGGCTCGCCGCGGCCGATCCCTCGGTCGACGCCGGCGGGCACACGACGCAGCTGCTGCTCGAGGCGCTGTCGGGCGCGTGGGAGCGGGGGTGGCAGCCGGCCGATGTGGCGCACGCGGTCCGCGGCCGGGGTACGGCCCGGTCGTCCCGGTTGCTGGTCGCGCTCGTCGCGGAGGGGGCACGGCTCGCGGGCGCCGCCACCCGCGCGCCGGACGGGTGGGTGGCGCAGCTGCGGGAGCTCGGCGCCCTGACGCCCGGGGACCCGGCGGTCGTGGCCGCCTGGCACCGCGCGCAGGGCCGGCCGGCCGAGGAGTCGTGGCGGACGGTGCTGGTGCTCGCCACCGCACTGCGCTGCCTGGCCCGCATCGACCAGCTGGTGCCGCCGCCGTCCCGGTGGGGTGCGGGAGCGCGGCGGGGGCCGGTGGCGTCCGCGGCGGACGACGCGCGCGTGCTGCGGCGCATCCGGGCACTGCTGGCGAAGGCCGAGTCGACGGAGTACGCCGAGGAGGCCGAGGCGCTCACCACCAAGGCGCAGGAGCTGATGACCCGTCACGCGGTCGACACGGCACTCCTGGACGCCGGCGGGACACCACCCCGCACGGACGTCGCCACCCGCCGGGTGCACGTCGACGACCCGTACGTGCGGGCCAAGACGCAGCTGCTGGGCGCGGTCGCCGACGCCAACGGCGTCCGGTTGGTCTGGTACCAGGGCCTGGGCATCGCGAACCTGGTCGGCCTCGCCGCCGATCTGGACGCGGTCGAGCTGCTGTTCACCTCGCTGCTGCTGCAGGTGGGGCAGGCGCTCGGAGCCGCCGAGCGGGCAGCGGGACGGCGGTCGGGCTCGCGGTCGTTCCGCCGGGCGTTCCTCCTCGGCTACGCGGGCCGCATCGGCGAGCGGCTGACCAGCGCCCGCGAGCGGGCCACGGCGACTGCCGCCGCCGAGCAGGGCGTGGACCTGCTGCCCGTGCTGCGCTCGCGTCAGGTGGCGGTCGACGACGTGTTCACCGAGCTCTTCCCGCGCGTGCGCAGCTCCCGCAGCCGCTCCTCGATGGACGCCGGGGGCTACTGGGCCGGCCGCGCGGCCGCCGAGTCCGCCGACGTCGGGTCCCGCCGCTCACCCCTGCGCTGAGTCACGGCCTTCCCGCGAGAACGTCCCGCACGGACACGTCTCCGCGGGACCGTCTCGCGGGACGCCCCGCCGCCTCGACGCGTACGGGCCATCCCGGTGGCGTTCCACGTGGAACCTCGTCCTGCTCTGCGACGTCGACCACGGCCTGGTGCACGACCTCGACCTGGTGCTGGCGCGCGTCGCGGGGCGGCTCGTCGCGACCGCACCCGACGGCCGGCACGTCTGGGGCACCGCCGACGCCGCCTTCCACGCCGGTCTCCCCGGCCTCGACGACGGCTCACTCCCCGTCGACCCTGACGACGTCGGCGCGCCCCGGCCGACCACCGCGGACCCCTTCACCGGCGTCCACCCCATCGACACCCGGACCGGGCGGCGCCCCGTGCCACCCGGCACCAGCGACAGCGACTCCGACACGGGAACGCGCCCGGCCCGGAGGAGTCGGCACGTGGCGACGGGACGGCACGGACGCCGCCCCGGGAGCCGACCGAGGGGCGTCGCGACACGACCGGCGCCCGCATCCCCACCCGGCCGCCGCACCGCCGGTGGTCCCCGCACCGACCCAGGAGGCAGCCCGAGCCGCCGACCGGCCACCGCCGGAGAGGCGTCGGCCGCGCTGAGCCGGGTCCTCTTCCCGACAGGCGAACCACCCCTGGCCGAGACGATGCCCGTGAACGGCGAGCGGATGGACCTGCGTTACGCGGTGGGCGTGCTCATGAGCCACGGCGACCTGCTGCGCCGTCTGGCCGCGGAGGCCGCAGCCGGGATCGGGGGCGAGGCCGAGGCCGAGGCCGAGGCCGGGATCGGGGCCGGCCAGACCACCTGAGCCGCCGTTCCCGGCGGAACGTGCGCGTTCCCGCGGAGACGCACACCGGACACCGCGCTCCCCGCACCGGCTGGGCGACTGACCCGGCCGGCGCACCCCCGGACGGCGACGGCGTTCCCGCGGGAACGTCCGGCCGTCACCTGCGAGTCGTTTGCCGATCCCGGGCGTCGGGCAGCGGGGGCCGGTGCCCCGCAAGAAGCAGACCGACCCCGCCGGGGCGTCCCCCTCCGTCCGCACCCGCCGCATCCGGGAGACCGCCCGCGAGCTCCTCGGCTACGACGAGTTCCGGCCGGGCCAGGAGGAGGCGATGCAGTCGGTCGCCTCGGGGCGCGACACCCTCGCCGTGCTGCCCTCCGGCGCCGGCAAGACCGCCGTCTACCAGGTCGCCGGCCAGCTGGTCGACGGGCCGGTGCTCGTCGTCTCCCCGCTCATCGCCCTGCAGCGCGACCAGGTGGAGCGGCTCGCCGAACTGGACGGGCTCGACGGCCGGGCCGCCCAGCTCAACTCGGCCCTCTCGGCCGGCGACCAGCGCGCCGCGCTCGAGGGCCTGGCGGGCGGAACGGTCCGCCACCTCTTCCTCGCCCCCGAGCAGCTGACCAAGCCGGAGGTCGTCGAGGCCATCGCCGAGGCCCGTCCGGCGCTGTTCGTCGTCGACGAGGCGCACTGCGTCTCCGCGTGGGGCCACGACTTCCGCCCCGACTACCTGCGGCTCGGCGGCGTCATCGAGCAGCTCGGCCACCCGACGGTGCTCGCCCTCACCGCCACCGCCGCACCGCCGGTGCGCGCGGAGATCGTCGAGCGGCTGGGCATGCGCGACGCCCGGGTCGTCGTCGCGGGGTTCGACCGGCCGGAGATCCGGCTGGAGGTCGAGCAGCACGCTGACGCCCACGGCAAGGACCAGGCCGTGCTCGACCGCGTCATCGAGCTGGTCGGCGCGGGCCGGGTACCCGGCATCGTCTACAGCGCCACCCGCAAGGGCACCGAGTCCGTCGCCGCGGAGCTGACCGAGCGCGGGCTGCGGGTGCGGCCGTACCACGCGGGGCTGAAGAAGTCCGAGCGCGAGGACACCCAGCGCGCGTTCATGGACGACGAGCTGGACGTCGTCGTCGCCACGACCGCCTTCGGCATGGGCATCGACAAGCCCGACACCCGATTCGTCGTCCACGCCGAGCCCGCCGACTCCGTCGACAGCTACTACCAGGAGATCGGCCGCGCCGGTCGCGACGGGCAGCCCGCGCTGGCCCTGCTCGTGTACCGCCAGGAGGACCTGGGCCTCCGCCGGTTCTTCGCCGCCGGCGTCCCGGCCGAGGAGGAGCTGCAGCAGGTCGCCGGGTTGGTCGGCGCGGCCGAGGCCGCCGGCATCGACGACGGCGTCGACGTCAAGCAGCTGCGCGAGGAGACCGGCCGCGCCGCCACTCCCCTGGCCCGCGACCTCAACCTGCTCGAGCAGGTGTCGGCCGTCGTCCTCGACGAGGACGGCGCCGCCCACCCGGCCGAGGATGCGCCCCCGCCCGGGGAGGCCGCGGCCGCCGCCCGGGAGCTGGCCGAGCACCACGAGCGGGTCGACCAGAGCCGGGTCGAGATGATGCGCGGCTACGCCGAGACCACCGAGTGCCGCCGGCAGTTCCTGCTCGGGTACTTCGGCGAGCAACTGGAGAAGCCGTGCGGGAACTGCGACAACTGCGACGCGGGCCTGTCCCAGGAGCAGCCCGACGACGACGAGACCCCGTTCCCCCCGCAGGCCGCCGTGCAGCACGCCGAGTGGGGCCCCGGCGTCGTCATGCGCGTGGAGGACGACCGGCTCGTCGTCCTGTTCGAGGAGGTCGGCTACAAGACGCTGGCGCTGGCCGCCGTCCTCGACAACGACCTGCTCCAGCGCCGCGACACCTGAGCGGGTGGCGGTTTCCGCGGAAACCGCCGTTCGCCCTGCGGACGGCCCCCGACGGCTCGATGATCACCACGGAGACCGGGCGACCCGCGTGCCCGGCGAGAGGAGTACACGGGTGAAGGTCCTCGGCATCAACGCCATCTACCACGACCCCTCGGCGGCCCTGGTCATCGACGGCCGGGTCGTGGCCGCGGCCGAGGAGGAGCGGTTCAGTCGGCGCAAGCACGGCAAGCGCCCGCTGCCGTGGAGCGCCTGGGAGCTGCCCGAGCTGTCCGCGGCGTGGTGCCTGGAGCACGCCGGCGTCCGCCCCGAGGAGCTCGACGCCGTCGCCTACTCCTTCGACCCCGCGCTCATGGGGACGCCGGAGGAGTCCGGCCTGTTCGACGACGGCGACGTCATGCGGAAGATGTACGCCGAGAAGGCGCCGGACTTCCTGGCCCACGCCCTGCCGGGGCTCGACCCGGCGAAGGTCCGCTTCGTCAAGCACCACGTGGCGCACGCCGCCTCCGCGGGGCTCGCCGCGCCGCAGCGGGACAACGCGGTGCTGGTGCTCGACGGCCGTGGCGAGGCGCACAGCCACCTGTCCGGCCGCTACACCGACGGCCACCTGGAGGTCCTGGCCGGCCAGGCGCTCCCCCACTCGCTGGGCCTGATGTACGAGGAGCTCACCGACCACCTCGGGTTCCTGCGCAGCTCCGACGAGTTCAAGGTCATGGCGATGGCCTCCTACGGCAAGCCGCGGTTCGTCGGCGAGCTCTCGGAGCTGATCCGCGCCACCGGCGACGGCGGCTTCCGCACCGAGAGGATCGGCTTCTCCGAGTACGCGCCGCGTCTCGGCAAGGGTGACGACTGGACCGAGGCACACGCGGACCTGGCCGCCAGCGTCCAGCAGCGCCTGGAGGAGGTGCTCGTGGACCTGGCCCGCTGGGTGCACGAGCAGACCGGCGAGAAGATCCTCACCCTGGCCGGCGGCACCGCGCTCAACTGCGTGGCCAACACCCGCATCCTCGCCGAGAGCCCGTTCGAGCAGGTCTGGGTGCAGCCCGCCGCCGGCGACGCCGGGACGGCGCTGGGCGCGGCCCTGCACGTGGCCGCGGAGCTGGGCGAGCGCACCGAGCCGATGCCGGGTGCCGCGCTCGGCCGGGGCTGGAGCGACGACGAGATACAGCAGTGGCTGGAGACGGCGGCGATCGACTACGAGCGGCCGGACGACGTCGCCGAGGCCGTGGCCGAGGTGCTGGCCGACAACGGCATCGTCGCCTGGTTCCAGGGCCGCAGCGAGTTCGGCCCGCGCGCGCTCGGCCACCGCTCGCTGCTGGCCCACCCCGGCCACGAGGCCAACCTGGAGCGGATGAACGACGTCAAGGGCCGGGAGCAGTTCCGCCCGGTGGCGCCGATGGTCCTGCTGGAGCGGGCGCCGGAGATCTTCAGCCGGGGTCCGATCCCCTCGCCGTACATGCTCTTCGTGCACGACGTCGCCCCGGAGTGGAAGGACCGCATCCCGACGGTCACCCACGTCGACGGGACGGCGCGCATCCAGACCATCGACCGCGAGACCGAGCCGCTGGTGCACCGCATGATCTCCGCCTTCGAGCGGCGCACCGGCATCCCGGTGGTGGTCAACACCAGCCTGAACACCGCCGGGCGGCCGATGGTCGACGACCCGCGGGACGCGCTGGAGTGCTTCGGCTCGGCGCCGGTCGACCTGCTCGCCATCGGTCCGTTCGTCGTCCGCCGACCCCGGCCCACCCCGCGCTGACCCACGGGCGCCCGACTGAACCGGGATGGCGGCTCGCTGCGAACTCCCAGGTGACGGGCCACGTCCCCGCAGATAACAGTCGGGCAACGGTCGTCCTCCGATCGGGGGATGACCGTTACCGGCTGTCAGGCGGGGGTAATCCGGGCCCGGACCGTCCAATACAGGACGGGCCGCGCACGCACATCGGGAGGACCCCCATGTCGGCAACATCCGGCAACACCGGCACCGGCCGCGGCGCCATGACCTGGCCCCAGCTGCTGGGGCTGGCGTTCGGCGCGATCTACCTGCTGGTCGGGATCGTCGGCTTCTTCGTCACCGGTTTCGGCGACTTCTTCGCCCACGACACCAACCAGACCCTGGTCGGCTTCGAGATCAACGGCATGCACAACGTCGTCCACATCGTCATCGGTGTGGCCGGCCTGCTGCTGGCCCGCACCCTGGCCGGCGCGCGCACCTACGGCTGGCTGCTGGCCGTCGGCTACGGCGCCGCGTTCGTCTACGGGCTGATCGCGATCGGCCAGCCGTGGGACTTCCTCAGCATCAACGCCGCTGACAACGTCCTGCACGTCCTCACCGCGATCGTGGGTCTGGTCATCGCGCTGGGTCCGGTGCGCACCGCCGTCGGCGGCCGCACCTCCCGCGTCTGACACAGGACCCCCTGCCCCCCCCCCCGCCACTCGCACGCTCGCGGCGGGTCCCTGCAGGGGGCCAACCGGAGGCCGGGTCCCGTACGGGGCCCGGCCTCCGACGCGTCCGGGCCCGGACCGCGCACGAGGGGCTTCCGGGAGGGTCGCCGACGGCGGAGGCTGATCGCGGGGCGCGCCCCCGGGGACGACGCCGACCGCGCCCCCCGTCGCGCCCGAGCCAGGGGCGCCGCACGTGCCGGAACCGGAGGCCGTGCCGTGGACGACGACGCCGTGCTGCGCGCTCTGGGCGAGGAGCTCGCCCGGGAGGACCCCGACCTGGCCGCTCGCCTCAGCGCCGCCCCCGGCGTGCGGGTCCGGCCACCCGGGCGCGGGGCGTTCTGGCTCGTCCTCGCCGGCGCCGTGGTGGCGGTGGCCGCGACCTTCCTGTTCGGGCCGGCGGTGTTCGGCGTGATGGCCGTGCTGGTGCTGATCGGCTGCCCGTTCGCGGTCAGCCACTACCTGCCGGACGACGGCCCGTCGTCCTGACAGCGTCATCCCGGGCCCCCCGGACGTGGAGCCGGGGACGGAGCCGGACCCCTCGCGAGACGCCGGTCACCCCAGGCTCTACGTTGCGCTCATGGACTTCGCCCTCTCCGCCCGAGCCGAGGACGTCTGCGGCCGGATGTGGGACTTCATGCGTGAGCAGGTCTTCCCCGCCGAGCCGGTCTACGACGCGTGGCGCGCCGAACGCGGTCACGACAACCACGAGCACCCGCCGGTGCTGGAGGAGCTCAAGGTCGAGGCGCGCAAGCGCGGCCTGTGGAACCTCTTCCACCACGAGCTCGGCGGGCTGACCAACCTGGAGTACGCCTCCGTCGCCGAGATCATGGGCTGGTCGCCGGTGATCGCCCCCGAGGTCACCAACTGCGGGGCGCCGGACACCGGCAACATGGAGACCCTGATGCTGTTCGGCACGCCCGAGCAGAAGGAGCGCTGGCTCCAGCCGCTGCTGGAGGGCGAGATCCGGTCGGGCTTCGCGATGACCGAGCCGGACGTCGCGTCGTCCGACGCCCGCAACGTCCAGACCTCGATCGTGCGCGACGGCGACGAATACGTGATCAACGGGCGCAAGTGGTGGATCACGGGCACCGCCGACGAGCGCTGCCAGATCTTCATCGTGATGGGCAAGACCGACCCCGACGGGCCGCCGCACCGCCAGCAGTCGATGGTGCTGGTCCCCCGGGACACCCCCGGCTTCGAGGTCGTCCGGCACCTGCCGGTCTTCGGGTACCAGGACCAGCACGGCCACTCCGAGCTGCGGTTCACCGACGTCCGCGTGCCGGCGTCGCACCTCCTGGCCGGCGAGGGCGACGGCTTCATGATCGCGCAGGCCCGGCTCGGCCCCGGCCGTATCCACCACTGCATGCGCGCCATCGGCATGGCCGAGAGGGCCCTGGCGCTGATGGTGGAGCGCTCGCAGAACCGGGTGGCCTTCGGCCGCCCGCTGGCCGACCAGGGCACGGTCCGCGAGAGCATCGCCCTCTCCCGGATGGAGATCGACCAGGCCCGCCTCTACGTGCTCAAGACCGCGGACCTGATCGACAAGTTCGGGGCCAAGGGCGCCCGCACCGAGATCTCCGGCATCAAGGTCGCCGCCCCGCGCGTCGCGCTCGCCGTCATCGACCGGGCGATCCAGCTGCACGGTGGCGCCGGCGTCAGCGACGACACCGTGCTGGCCCGCTTCTACGCCAGCGCCCGCACGCTGCGGATCGTCGACGGCCCGGACGCCGTGCACATCCGGGGGGTCGCCAAGGAGGAGCTGGCCCGGGAGCGTCCCTTCACGGGCTGACGAAGGACCCCGTCCGGGCACCGCTACCCTCCCGGGTGTCGGTGCCCGGTGCCAGGCTGCGCCCATGCCCAGGGACCCCGAGGCCGACGACCTGCTGAGCGAGCACCCCGAGACGGTGGTGGCCACCGCCCAGCGGCTGCGCACGGTGCTGCTCGACGCGCACCCGCAGCTCGAGGAGCGGGTGCGGCGCGGTTGGCACTCGATCAACTACCGCGACCCGGTGGCCGGGTTCGTCTGCGCGGTGTTCCCGACGGCGGACCGCGTACAGCTGGTGTTCGAGCACGGTGCGCGGCTGCCCGACCCGGAACGACGGCTGACCGGCACCGGGCGGCAGGTCCGTGCGCTCGACCTCACGGCGGCCGAACACGTCGACCCCGAGGTGGTCGGCGTGTTCCTCGACCACGCCGTCGAACTGGGCGCCGGACTCCGCCGCCGCTGAGCCCCCCGGACGACGTCAGGGGGCGATGGTCCCGCCGAAGCCGCCCCCGGCCAGCTTGGCCATCAGCTGCGTGCGGTCGAGGCCGATGGCCTCCAGCGCGGCGCCGTCCCGGTCGGTGTCGATCTCGTCGGGCAACTGCGCGGCCACCTTGTCGGCGGTCTCATTGTCGCCCTCCGTGTGCAGCACGCGCAGCAGCTCCTGCTTGTCCAGCCTCACGCCTGACCTCCGCTCGGTCGTCTCCGGTGGGTCCACAGCGTGGTACGCGCCACCTCTGACCGCAAACGCGCCTCGGGAATCAGCGGCGCTGCGCGCGCCGGTACAGGACGACGGCGACCACGGCGAGGACGGCGCCGAGGAACAGCTGCGCGATGCCCACGACGGCCTGGTCGCTGACGAACCAGGTGCCCGCCGACACCAGCAGGACGACGGCGACGCCGGCCGCGAGGATGGCGACGAGCCGCTCGCGGCCGTCCCCGGCGGGTGAGGTCATGCCGTCGACCCTAGGTCGCGCGGCGGACCGGCGACCGGGCCCCGTCCCTGGTGAGGTACTGGAACGGCCACCCTCCAGGGACCCGCGCCGAGTGTGCGGGGCGTCGGGGGAAGGGTGGCCCTCTTCAGTCGGCCTGGTTCGGGGGCTCACCGGCGGCCCGCGCCTCGGCGGCCCGGACGGGGTCGTAGGCGCAGGCGTCGGCCACGTCGGTCACCGTCGCGGCGTCACCCGCGGGAGCCCCCGGTGCCGGGGTCGGCGAACCCGGAGCCGGGGTGGGCGTCGGGGTCGGCGTGGCGGTGCCGTCGGCAGCGTCGTCGCCCGCCGGGGTGGGGGTGATCGCGTCCTCGACGATCGCGCGGATCCGGTCGTAGTCCGGGTAGGCCGGGTCGATCACGGTGTCGTCGAAGACGACGCTGCGGACCTCGGCGTCCTTGACCAGGAACGCCAGGTCGACGAAGTCGTCGAGGGCCGACTGCGGGATGTCGGTGCTCACGATGTCCTGCGTGGTGGCGGCCAGCTCCTGGTAGCGCTCCAGCAGGGTCACCGGGTCGGCCGCGTCGATGATCGCGTCGATCGTGCAGCGCTGGCGGGCCATCCGGTCGTAGTCGGTGAGCCCGAAGCGGCCGCGGGCGAAGGCCAGAGCCCGCGCGCCGTCCATGGTCTGGTCCGGCCCCGGCTCGATGTAGTCGTCGGGCAGCTCGCCGGTGCCCGGGTTGCCGTTGATGGGCACCCAGTAGTTGACGTTGACGGTGATCCCGCCGAGGGCGTCGACCAGCCGGCTGAACCCGTCGAGGTTGACCAGCACGAAGTAGTGGATGTCCAGGCCGAGCGCCTCGCCGACGCCGAGCTTGAGGAAGTCCGCGCCCGGGTCGTCGGTCCGCCCGAGGACGTCGGGGTACGCGGCCGGGCCGTTGCGGTAGACGGCGTTGAGCAGGCTCTCGCTCTCGCTGCCGGCGTCGAAGCCGTCCGGGTAGACCTCACTCAGCGGGCTGTCCGCCGGGAAGGGCAGGTCCTCGAGGTTGCGCGGCAGGCTGAACAGCGTCGTGTCCCCGGTGTCGGTGTCCACGCTGGCCACGATCACGGTGTCGGTGCGCACGCCCTCGCGCCCCTCGCCGCCGTCCCCGCCGAGCAGCAGCACGTTGACGCGCTCCTGGTCACCGAAGGGGTCCGCGGTCTCGGTCACCGTGGCCGACTCGCGGTCGGCGAAGAGCCCGTCGATGAGCCCCCGCTGGGCGAGGGCCACCTGGCCGACGGTGACCGCCGGGTAGGCGACCCCGGCCACGAGCGCCGCGACCAGGGCGCCGCCCAGCAGGTGCTTGGCCCGGGAGGTCCGGGGCGGCAGCAGCGCCCGGTAGCCGCCCACGACGACGAGGACCCAGAGCAGCCCCAGCACGACGACGCCGCCGAACACCCACGTGAGCGCGGTCGGGTCGACGGCGACCTGCGCGGCGGCCCGCTGCCCCGCGGTGGCCAGCCAGGCGGCGACGCCGACCAGCAGCAGGAAGCCGACGAGCACCAGGGCGCCCAGCCGGCGTCGGCCGGCGGCGAGGAACGCCGTCCCCGGGAGGACGGCGTTCAGCAGGGTCAGGCCCAGCACCGCGGGGAAACCGCGGCCCGGGGTGTGCGACCGGGGCGGGGACGAGTTGGGCGGTGGGGGCAGGGGCCGCGACGGGCCGATGGGACGCGTCAGGTCCCACTCGTGCTCGCTCACGCGCTCTCCTCGCTGTCCAGGTCCGGCCCCGTCTCGCGGCCATGCTCCCACCACCGTGCCGCCGTGCCGCCGTTCCGCCGCCCCACCTGCGTGAACGCCCGCCGTGTACCCCGCGGGTGGACGGACTCACCCCCGGCCCGGTCCCCGGAAGCCGGGACACCGCCCGACGGGCACTCCGTATGGTCGGTCCCCGTGCGCATCGCCACCTGGAACGTCAACTCGATCCGCACCCGCGCCGACCGGGTGGTCGCCTGGCTGGAGCGCTCCGACGTCGACGTCCTGGCTCTCCAGGAGACGAAGTGCCGGGACGACCAGTTCCCCGAGTCGCGCTTCACCGACCTCGGCTACCAGGTCGCGCACGTCGGCCACTCGCAGTGGAACGGGGTGGCGCTGCTCTCCCGCGTCGGCCTGGAGGACGTCGAGGTCGGCTTCCCCGGGATGCCGACCTGGTCCGCGAAGGAGGGGCTCGACCCCGCGCCCGAGGCCCGCGCCCTGGGCGGCACGTGCGGCGGGGTCCGGGTGTGGAGCCTCTACGTGCCCAACGGGCGCACGCTGACCGATCCGCACTACGAGTACAAGCTGCGCTGGCTGGAGGCGCTGCGGACGGCGGCCACCGGCTGGCTGGCCCAGGACGCTGGCGCGCAGGTCGCCCTGGTCGGCGACTGGAACATCGCCCCGCAGGACGACGACGTGTGGGACGTGCGGGTCTTCGCGCACTCCACGCACGTCTCCGAACCCGAGCGGGCCGCGTTCCGCGCGATCGTCGACGCGGGGTACGCCGACGTCGTCCGGCCGTACACGCCCGGCCCCGGCGTCTACACCTACTGGGACTACACGCAGCTGCGTTTCCCCCGCCGCGAGGGCATGCGGATCGACTTCGTGCTGGGCTCACCCGCCTTGGCCGCCCGGGTGACGAATGCCCTGATAGACCGGCAGGAGCGCAAGGGCAAGGGGGCCAGCGACCACGCGCCCGTGGTGGTCGAACTCACAGGCTGAGCTGCGGCTTCGCCGTTGTTGCACCAGGTGGTGACCGCCGCCTCGGCGCGATCATGGCGCCGGGACCACCCCGGACGGGCCGGAGGTGGCCACGGCGCCATGATCGCCGGTTTCACGCGGCCGGGATCATCCCGTTCGGGTCGAGGATGTACTTCTTCGCCGCGCCCTGGTCGAACTCCTGGTAGCCCCGCGGCGCGTCCTCGAGCGGGATCACCTCGGCGTTGACCGCCTTCGCGATCTGCACCCGGTCGTGCAGGATCGCCATCATCAGCTGGCGGTTGTAGCGCATGACCGGGCACTGGCCGGTGGTGAACGCGTGCGACTTCGCCCAGCCCAGGCCCAGCCGGATCGACAGCGACCCGGTCTTCGCCGCCTCGTCGACCGCGCCCGGGTCACCGGTCACGTAGAGGCCGGGGATGCCGAGGGCCCCGCCGGCCCGGGTGATGTCCATCAGCGAGTTGAGCACGGTCGCCGGCGCCTCGCGCTCGGCGTCCTTGCCGTGCCCGCGGGCCTCGAAGCCGACCGCGTCGACGCCGCAGTCCACCTCCGGCTCGCCCAGGATCTGCGCGATCTGGTCCTTGGGGTCGCCCTGGGAGACGTCGACGGTCTCGCAGCCGAAGCTGCGGGCCTGGGCCAGCCGGTCGGCGTTGAGGTCGCCGACGATGACGACCGCGGCGCCGAGCAGGTGGGCGGAGGCGGCCGCCGCCAGCCCGACGGGGCCGGCCCCGGCGATGTAGACCGTCGACCCGGTGCCCACCCCGGCGGTGACGCAGCCGTGGTAGCCGGTCGGGAAGATGTCCGACAGCATCGTCAGGTCGCGGATCTTGGCCAGCGCCTGGTCCCGGTCCGGGAACTTCAGGCAGTTCCAGTCCGCGTACGGGACCATCACGTACTCGGCCTGGCCGCCGGTCCAGCCACCCATGTCGACGTAGCCGTAGGCCGAGCCCGGGCGGTCGGGGTTGACGTTCAGGCAGATGCCGGTCTTGCCCTCCTTGCAGTTGCGACAGCGGCCGCAGGCGATGTTGAACGGCACGCTGACGATGTCACCGACCTCGAGGAACTCGACGTCGGCGCCCTTCTCCACGATCTCGCCGGTGATCTCGTGACCCAGGACCAGCCCCTCGGGCGCCGTCGTCCGCCCGCGGACCATGTGCTGGTCGCTGCCGCAGATGTTGGTGCTGACCGTCTTGAGGATGACCCCGTGCGGGGTCTTGCGACCGACGTTGGCCGGGTTGACCCCCGGCCCCTCCTTCAGTTCCAGCCCGGGGTAGTCCAGGTCGGCGACCTCGACCCTGCCCGGCCCCATGTACATGACTGCCTTGTTGCCTGCCACGGACGCTCCTCCTCCTCGGCGCCGGCACGCCTCTGTGCCGGTCGCGGTGCCCACCGTCCCCAGGGCCCCGGCGACCGGTCCTCTCTGTCCGTGACGGTCCTCCGGGGCTCGGAGGCGGCAGGGTCAGAGTGTGGTCCGTGACACCCCCGGTGCGGCCCGCCAGAAGACGGCACCGGGATCCGACACGCGGTCTGTGGACACGTAGTGTGGCCTGTCGTGCTCGTCCTGCTGCCGCCGTCGGAGACCAAGGCCCCCGGTGGGGACGGCGCTCCGCTCGACCTCGCCGCACTCTCCTGGCCGGAGCTCACCGACGTCCGCGCCGGCCTGGTCAAGGCGCTGGTCGAGCTCGCGGCCGACCGGCCGGCCGCCCGCGCCGCACTGGGCCTGTCGGCCGCACAGGACGACGCGGTGACGTGCAACGCGGAGCTGCTCGGCGCGCCGACGCTGCCCGCCCTGGAGCGCTACACCGGCGTCCTCTACGACGCCCTCGACGTGCGGTCGCTGACCCGCGCGCAGCGCGCCCGGGCCGACCGGCGGCTGGCGGTCGGGTCCGCGCTGTTCGGAGTGGTCCGCGGCACCGACCGCATCCCGGCCTACCGGCTGTCGGCCGGCTCGGCGCTGCCCGGCCTGCCGACGCTGCGCGGCCTGTGGCGGCCGGCGCTGGGCACGGTGCTCGGCGCCGTCGACGAGCTCGTGGTCGACCTGCGCAGCGGCGCCTACGCCGCGCTGGCCCCGGTGCCCGGCGCGGTCACCCTCGAGGTGCTCAGCGAGCGCCCCGACGGCACGCGGGCGGTGGTGAGCCACTTCAACAAGGCGCACAAGGGCCGCGTCGCCCGGCTGCTGGCCACCACGACCGGCGAGCCAGGGGACGTCGTCCGGCTGCGCGCGCTGCTGCGCCGCGCCGGGTTCCACGTGGAACACCCCGGCGGCAGCGCGCTGACCCTCGTCGTCCCGGCGGAGCGGGCCTCCCGTTGAGCTGACACGCGCTGTTGCCACGGAGGTGATCTGCGTCGGGATCATTGCGCCCAACCGAGAGGGCATGGCATAACTCTGGGGACGCGTCGGCCCGAAGAGCGTGGCCGCCTGCGGCCTCGGGCACCCCCGGCCGGGCGTCGACTAGCGAAAGGTACCGGTGGAGGGATCCCCGCGGCAGCGCGACGCCGTGCGCGCGTCCGACCTCGAGTCGGCGGCGGAGGCGCTGCGCGGCGACCTCGCTCGCACCCGCGCCGCCCGCCGCCTCCGCATCGCGCAGAGCGTCTCACCCGCCGTCGACCGGCTGGTCGAGCTCGCCGCCCGCCTGCTCGGTGTGCAGGCCGGCCAGATCTCCCTGCTGGACGACGTGCAGTCCGTCGCCGGGGTCGCCGGGCTGCCGCCGGGCAGTGCGACCCGCGAGACCGGGCTGGCCGACACCCCTTGCACGCTCGCCGCGGCCGACACGCGGGTGCTGGCCATCCCGGACGCCCGGGCCGACGAGCGGGTGCGGCACCTGCCGCAGGTGAGCGGCGGGCTCGTCGTCGCCTACCTCGGTGCCCCGCTGACCGACGGCGAGGGGCACGTCGTCGGCACGCTGTGCGTGTTCGACCCCGTGCCGCGGGAGTGGTCGGAGACCGACGCCGCGACGCTGCGCCAGCTCGCCGCCTCGGTCGTGACCGAGCTCGAGTACGCGGCGCTGACGGGCGAGTACGAGCGCCAGCACCTGCGCTGGCGGCTGGCCATGGACGCCGGCGGCGTGGGCACCTTCGACTGGGACCTGCGGTCCGGCGAGCTGGTGTGGGACGACCCGTTGATGGGAGTGTTCGGCTACACCCCCGCGGACTTCGACGGCACGATCACCGCCTTCAACCGGCGGCTGCACCCCGACGACCTGCCCCGCGTCAGCGAGGCGCTGCGTGCCTGCATCGACCTCTGCGGCGACTTCGAGGCGGAGTACCGGGTCGTCCGCCCGGACGGCGAGACCCGCTGGGTGCAGGCCCGCGGGCGCGCGCTGGCCGGCCCCGACGGGACCGCCGTCCGCCTGCTCGGCGCCGCGTACGACACCACCGAGGACCGCACCGGCGACGTCCGCGTCACCCGGGTGCTCGAGGCGATGCCGGCGGGCTTCTACTCGCTGGACCCCGAGTGGCGTTTCACGCACGTCAACGCCGAGGCCGAGCGGCTGCTGGGCCGCAGTCGCGAGGAACTGCTCGGCGAGGTCATCTGGACGGCGTTCCCGGCGACGGTGAACAGCGTCTTCGAGAAGAGCTACCGCAGCGCCGTCCGGTCGGGGCAGCCGGTCCACTTCGACGCGCACTACCCCGCGCCGCTCAACGGCTGGTACGAGCTGCGTGCCTGGCCGACCCCCGAGGGCCTGTCGGTCTATTTCATGGAGGTGACCGAGCGGAAGCGGGCCGAGCGCTCGGCGCAGCGGCTGGCGCTGCTCGCGCAGGTCAGCGCGGAGCTGGCCGGGACGCTGGACGCGCAGGCCGCCACGAGCCGGCTGCCCCGGTTGATCGTCCCGGGCCTGGCGCAGTGGTGCATCGTCACCGTGGTCGACGCCGACGGGCGCCCGCGGGACGTCGGCTGGTGGCACGACGAGCCCACCGCCCGGGCACTGGTCGAGCGCTACGCCGCCGTCCGGCTGGACGCCATGCCGGCCACCTCCCCCGTGGCCCGGGCGCTGCTGGCCGGCGAGGCGGTGCGCGCCGGTGCCGCGGAGGTGCGGCACCTGCTGCCCTCCGGCGAGGCGCGGGACCTCCTCGACGCGCTGGCGCCCGGCTCGGCGGTCTGCCTGCCCCTGCGCGGCCGCGGGCGCACCCTCGGCGTGCTGACCCTCTACTCGGCCCCGAGCGACCCCATGTCCCGCGAGGACCTCGCCACCGCGCAGGACGTCGCCGACCGCGCCGGCCTGGCCCTGGACAACACCCGGCTCTACGCCCAGCAGCAGCAACTGGCCGAGGGGCTGCAGCGCAGCCTGCTCACCGAGCCGCCGGAGCCCGACCACGCCGAGATCGCCGTCCGCTACCTGCCCGCCGTCGAGGCCGCCCGGGTCGGCGGCGACTGGTACGACGCGTTCCTGCAGCCCAGCGGGGCGACGATGCTGGTCATCGGCGACGTCGTCGGGCACGACACCGAGGCGGCCGCGGCGATGGGGCACCTGCGCGGGCTGCTGCGTGGCATCGCCACCTACAGCGACGCGCCGCCGGTCGAGGTGCTGCGCGGGCTGGACGCCTCGATGGCGGTGCTGCAGACCCACGTGCTGGCGACCGCCGCCGTGGCCCGCTTCGAGCAGACCGACGACGAGCGCCGGCGCGGCCTCTCCCGGATGCGCTGGACGAACGCCGGGCACCTGCCGCCGCTGGTGATCAACCCCGACGGCAGCGTGGCCGAGCTGGCCGCCTGGAAGGGCGACCTGCTGCTGGGCGTCGACCACGAGGTCGAGCGCCGGGAGTCGGTGGTGACCCTGGACCGCGGGTCCACGGTGCTGCTGTTCACCGACGGTCTGGTCGAGCGGCGCGACGCCGACCTGGACGCCGGGATCGTGCGGTTGCGCGAGGCGCTGGCCGAGGTGGCCCACCTGCCGCTGCAGCAGCTGCTGGACGAGGTGCTCGAGCGGCTGGTCGACGGCCGGCCCGAGGACGACGTCGCGCTGGTCGCCGTCCGCCTGCACCGCCAGGACCGGCCCCGCCCGGCCGAGGCGGGCCCGCAGGACGTCCCGGACGTCGTCCCCCCCGACCCGGCGTCCTGACCTCCAGAGGTGAGCCGCCCTGCGAGGCGGCTGAGGAGTGGGGGCCGGAGGCCTCCGCGACGAGGGCCGGGGAGGGCTCCGCGCAGACCGGGGACGGCACGTGGTCACGGTGCGGTCCGGAAGGACCGCGGTGTCATCGCGTGTCAGAGTTCCCAGGTGACCACCACCGATGAGCTCTGCCTCCTGCCGGCGACCGAGCTGGCCGCGCTGATCCGGTCCCGGCAGCTGTCGGCCCGTGAACTGACCGACGCCTGCCTGGAGCGCATCGAGCGGCTCGACGGCCGGGTGAACGCGGTGGTGACGCGGGACGCCGAGGGCGCCCGGGCGGCCGCCGACGCCGCCGACGCCGCGCTGGCCGCCGGCGCGGACGTCGGCCCGCTGCACGGGCTGCCGGTCGCGCACAAGGACACCCACGCCACCGGCGGCATGCGCACCACCTGGGGCTCTCCGCTGGCCGACACCGTGCCGGCGGACGACGAGCTGGTGGTCGCCCGGCTGCGCGCCGCGGGCACGGTGCGGGTCGGCAAGACCAACGTGCCGGAGTTCGCCGCGGGCTCGCACACCTTCAACCCGGTCTTCGGCGTCACCCACAACCCGTACCGGCACGGGCTGTCGGCGGGCGGCTCGAGCGGCGGCGCGGCCGCGGCGCTCGCGGCGGGGTTCGTGCCGGTCGCCGAGGGCAGCGACTTCGGCGGCTCGCTGCGCAACCCGGCGGCGTTCTGCAACGTCGTCGGGCTGCGGCCCACGCCGGGGCGGGTGCCGACCTGGCCGGCCGCGATGGGCTGGTCGCAGATGTCGGTGCAGGGCCCGATGGGGCGCACCGTGGCCGACGTCGCGCTGGTGCTCTCGGCGATCGCCGGGCCGGACCGGCGGGTGCCGATCTCCCTCGACGACCCCGGCGCCCCGTTCGCCGCGCCGCTGCCCGAGCGGCTGGACGGGCTGCGCGTGGCCTGGGCGCCGGACCTCGGCGGGCGGGTGCGGGTGGACCCGGCCATCACCGCGGTGCTCGCGGAGAGCGTGGCCGTGTTCGAGCAGCTCGGCGCGACCGTGGAACCCGACTGCCCCGACCTCTCCGGCGCCGACGACGTCTTCGGCACGCTGCGGGCCTGGGTGTTCGACGCGACCTTCAGCGACCTGGCGCGGCAGCACCCGGACCGGCTCAAGGAGTCGATCCGCTGGAACGCCTCGCTGGGGGCCGGGCTGACCGGCGCCGACGTCGCCCGCGCCGAGATGGCGCACACGGCCCTCTACGAACGCGTGGTGGCCTTCTTCGACCGCTACGACATCCTGCTGGCGCCGACCACGCAGGTGCTGCCGTTCCCGGTGGAGGTCGAGTACCCCACCGAGATCGACGGGGAGCCCCTGGCGGACTACCTGGCCTGGATGCGCTCCTGCACGCTCATCACCCCGACCGGCTGCCCGGCGCTGTCGGTGCGGGGCGGGTTCACGCCCGACGGCCTGCCGGTGGGGCTGCAGGTCATCGCGCCGCCGCGGGCCGACCGCCGGGTGCTCGAGGTCGGGCACGCGTTCGAGCACGCCACCCGCTTCGGCGAGCGCCGTCCGCCTCTCTGACCGCGTCTCGGGCTCTCTGGCCCTGACGCTAGAGAGCCGTAGACGCCGCTCGACGCCGTCCTCGCCTCACGGTCCCCGTCCGCGCGCTGTACCGCGAGGACGGCGACCACACCGCGAGGCAGGTGGTCCGCACAGCCTCGCCACCTCGTCGACCGGCGTCCCGGCTCTCTGGGCTCGACGCCAGACACGCGTAGCCGCCGCTCACCACCGAGATCGGCGGTGGGAGCCGGGAGCGTCACGTGCGGCGGTGCAGGCCGCGCAGGGTCCGGACGGCGACCAGCAGCTCGGCCAGCTCCTGCCGCTCCCCCGATGCGATGTCCACCAGCTGCGCGGCCGCCCGCTGCTGCGCGCCGTCCCAGCCGGACACCCAGCGCTCCACCAGCGCGCCGGCGTCCTCGGCGTCCCCCGTCCGCCCGGTGAGCACCTCGGCGGTGAGCGCGGCCTGCTCGCCGGTCAGGTCGTCGCGCAGCGAGGCGCGGGCCATCGCCGGCCAGCGGCGGTCCCGCGGCAGCGCCACGACCAGCTCCCGCAGCGGCACCAGCGCCAGCCGCTCGGCCACCGCCTGGTGCACCTGCCCGGCCAGCTCGATCGGGGCGCCGGTGCGTTCGGCGACGACGGCCAGGTCCAGCGCGGCCGGCAGCAGGGGCGCCGCGGCCACCTCCGCGGCCAGCGGCTCGGGCACGCCGGCCCGCCGCAGCCGGTCGGTCCGCTCGGCGAACGCGGCCGCCTCGGCGCCCAGCAGCCACGACGGCAGCCCGGCGCGGACCGCCGCCACCGGTGCGCCGAACCGGTCCGTCACCTCCCCCACGGGGGTCGACCGCTCGGCGGTCAGCTCCGGCAGCCGCAGCAGCCAGCGCGCCGCCCGCTCGGCCAGCCGCGTCGCCTCCGTGCGCAGCTCCACCTGCGTGGTCGCCAGCACGCGGTTGTCCAGCGGGCGGACGGCGTCCCACAACCGGTCCACCTCGAACACCGACCGGGCCACCGCGTGCGCCCGCACCACGCCGGCCAGCGGCACGCCGGTCTCCTCCGACAGCCGGAACAGCCCGGTCACCCCGGCCACGTTGACCGCGCGGTTGGTCAGCGCGGTCGCGATGATCTCCCGGCGCAGCGGGTGCCCGGTGACCGCGGCGGGGAAGCGGCGGCGCAGCTCGGCCGGGAAGTAGCCGACCAGCAGCTCCTCCAGCGCCGGGTCGTCGGGCAGGCCGGAGGCCAGGACGGTGTCACCGGTCTCGAGCTTGGCGTAGGCCAGCAGCACCGACAGCTCGGGGCCGGTGAGCGCGTGCCCGTCGCGCCGCCGCTCGAGGAGCTGGCGGTCGTCGGGCAGGAACTCGACGCTGCGCACCAGCCGGCCGGAGCGCTCCAGCGCGCGCAGGAACCGGGAGTGTGCGTCGAGCAGGCTGCGCGCGGAGGTCGTCTCGACGGCGAGGGTGGCGTTCTGTGCGTGGTTGTCGGTCAGGACGGCGACGGCGACCTCGTCGGTCATCTCGCCGAGCAGCGCCGCCCGGCCCTCGGCGTCCAGCTCCCCGGCCTCGACCACCCGGTCCAGGGCGATCTTGATGTTGACCTCGTGGTCGGAGGTGTCCACGCCGGCGGAGTTGTCGATGGCGTCGGTGTTCACCCGGCCGCCGTGGAGGGCGTACTCGACCCGGCCGCGCTGGGTGAGACCGAGGTTGCCGCCCTCCCCCACGACGCGCACCCGCAGGTCCCGGCCGTCGACCCGGACGGCGTCGTTGGCCTTGTCCCCCACGTCCAGCGCGCTCTCGGTGGAGGCCTTGACGTAGGTGCCGATGCCGCCGTTGAACAGCAGGTCGACCGGCGCGAGCAGCACCGCGCGGATGAGCTCCACCGGCGAGAGGGTGTCGACGTCGTCGGCGAGGCCCAGCGCCGCCCGCATCGGCTCGCTGACCGGGATGGCCTTCGCCGTCCGGGGCCACACGCCGCCGCCCGGGCTGATCAGCGCGGGGTCGTAGTCCGCCCACGACGAGCGCGGCAGGCCGAACAGCCGCCGCCGCTCGGCGAAGGAGGTGGCCGCGTCGGGCGTGGGGTCGACGAAGACGTGCCGGTGGTCGAAGGCGGCCACCAGCCGGATGTGCTCGGACAGCAGCATCCCGTTGCCGAAGACGTCGCCGGACATGTCGCCGACGCCGACCACCGTGAAGTCCTGGCTCTGCACGTCCAGGTCGAGCTCGCGGAAGTGCCGGGTCACCGACTCCCAGGCGCCGCGGGCGGTGATGCCCATGGCCTTGTGGTCGTAGCCGACCGAGCCGCCGGAGGCGAACGCGTCGCCCAGCCAGAAGCCGCGCTCGAGCGCGACGGCGTTGGCCAGGTCGGAGAAGGTCGCCGTCCCCTTGTCCGCGGCGACGACGAGGTAGGTGTCGTCCCCGTCGTGCCGGACCACGCGCTCCGGCGGGACCACCTTGCCGTCCACCAGGTTGTCGGTGAGCGACAACAGGGCGCCGATGAACAGCCGGTAGCAGGCCTGCCCCTCGGCGAGCCACGCGTCGCGGCCGGCGCTCTCCGGCGGGGGGGTGCGTACGACGAAGCCGCCCTTGGCGCCGGTCGGCACGATGACGGTGTTCTTCACCATCTGCGCCTTGACCAGGCCGAGCACCTCGGTGCGCAGGTCCTCGTGCCGGTCGGACCAGCGCAGCCCGCCGCGGGCGACGGCGCCGAAGCGCAGGTGCACGCCCATGACCCGGGGCGAGCTGACCCACACCTCGCGGGCCGGCCGGGGCTCGGGCACGTCGGGCACCTCGGCGGGGTGCAGCTTGAGCGCCAACGGGCCGCCCGCGTAGTACGTCGTGCGCTGGGTGGCCAGGACGGCGGCGAGCATCGCGGTGAGCACCCGGTCGGCGTCCAGCGACTCCACCTCGCCGATCGCCTGCCGCAGCGAGGCGGCCAGCTCCTCCTGGCGCGTCGCCCGCCCGCCGTCCCGGCCCGGGGAGAAGCGGGTCTCGAACAGGGCCACCAGCCGGGCGACGACGTCGGGGTGGGCGGCCAGCGTCGTCTCCACGTACCGCTGGCCGAAGGGCAGGCCGGCCTGGCGCAGCCACTGCACGTACGCCCGGGCGACGGTCACCTGCCGCCAGTTCAGCCCGGCCAGCAGCACCAGCGCGCCCAGGCCGTCGTCCTCGGCGTCCCCGCGCCACACCGCCGACAGCGCCTCGGTGAACCGCTCGGGCAGCGAGCCGGGGAAGGGCAGGTCGCCGGCCGGCGCGGTGAGCCCGAAGTCGTAGATCCAGGCCAGCGGGGCGCCGATCCGGTCGATCTCGTAGGGCCGCTCGTCGATGACGTCGACCCCCAGGTGCTGCAGCACCGGCAGCACGTCGGACAGCAGCAGCCGCTCCCCCACCCGGTAGACCGCCAGCCGCGGCTCGGACGACGACGCCCCCGACGGCCGGCGCAGCACCAGGCCCAGCTCCCCCTCGGCCAGCCCGTCGAGCCGCTCGAGGTCCTCGACGGCGGTGGTCGCCGGGAAGTCCTCCTGGTACACGACGGGGAAGGCGTCGGCGACCCGCGCGAAGCGGCGCTCGGCGTCCGCGCCGTACCGCGCCTTGAGGGCGTCGGCCAGCTCGTCGGCCCAGCTGCGGACGACGGCGGCCAGCGCGTCCTGCAGCGCGGGGACGTCGACGTCGGCCAGCGCGGGCCGCCCGCCGCGTGCCACCGGCGGGCGGACGACGAAGTGCAGCCGGGCCAGCACCGACTCGGTGACCCGGGCGGTGTACTCGATGCTCGTGCCGCCGAGCCGCTCGAGCAGCAGCTGCTGCACGCGGGTGCGGACCTCGGTCGTGTACCGGTCCCGGGGCAGGTAGACGATCGCCGACCAGAACCGGCCGCCGGGGTCGCGGCGCAGGAACAGCCGGGTCTGCCGGCGCTCCTGCAGGTGCAGCACGGCCAGCGCGACCGGCAGCAGCTCGTCGGTGCCGACCTGGAACAGCTCGTCGCGGGGGTAGGTCTCGAGGATGTCGAGCAGCGCCTTGCCGGTGTGGCTGTCGGCCGGGACGCCGGAGCGCTCCACGACCTCGGCAGCCCGGCGGCGGATCAGCGGCACCTCGCGGACGGTGTGCGCGGCGGCCGCCGACGGGAACAGGCCGACCAGCCGGTGCTGCCGGGCCGGGCCGCCGTCGGCGCCCGGCAGGGTGACGGTGACCAGGTCGAGATAGGCACGGCGGTGCACCGTGGAGCGGGCGTCGGCCTTGGTCACCGCGAGCAGCGTCGTGCCCGGCGCGGCCTCGGGGACGGTGGCGATGTCGGCGTCCCCCCGCAGCACGCCCAGGCCGCTGCCGGCGACCGGGCGGGCCGTCGTCCGGCCCCGGGTGCGCACCAGGTCGACGTCCCGGGCGCCGAGCAGCACGAAGTTGCCGTCGGTGAGCCAGCGCAGCAGCGCCGCCGCCTCGGCAGGGTCGTCGGCCGGGTCCTCGGAGTGCTCCGTGCCAGCTCCCGGCCCGACCCCCCGCACCAGCCGGTCGGCGAGTTCCAGGACGCGGGTCCGCAGCCGGTCGGCGTCCTCGTCCACGGCCCGGACGTCGGCCAGCACGGTGCGCAGCCCGGCGACCAGGTCACCGGTCGCCTCGTCGTCCAGCGGCCCGTCCAGGACGACGGCCATCCAGGACTCGGCGAGCGCGTCGGGGCCGCAGGCGCCGGGCTCGGCGCTGTCGCAGAACGCCCGGATCCGGCCGGCCACGTCGCGGCGGAGCACCAGCACCGGGTGGACGACGTGCTCCAGGCGGAAGCCCTGCCGGACCACCTCGGCGGTGACCGAGTCGACCAGGAAGGGCATGTCGTCGGTGACGACGAAGACCATCGAGCGGGGTCCGGCGCCGTCGCGGGCCGGGAGCTGCTGGACGTCGACGGTCGCCGACCCCTCGGGGCGGACCTCGGCCAGCCGCAGGTGTCGCAGCGCCAGCGCGGCGAGGTCGGCCGGGTCCTGGTCGAGGACCTCGGCGGCCGGCTCGCTCCAGTAGTAGCGGCGCATCAGCGCCGGGACGTCGTCGGCGCCGCAGCCGGCGGGCAGCCCCGGGCCGCGGGCGAGCGCCTCCTGGGCGGCCTGCTGCAGCAGGCGGTGCTTGTCGTGGGTGGCCGCCTCCAGGGCGGCGAGTTCGGTCGCGGCGGCGGGCGTGCCGTCGTCCGCGGGGGCCGGTACCGGGATCGCCGGGACCGTGCCGGTGGTGCGGGCCATCCACTGACGCTAGTCCCGGACGGTGCCGGTCGTCACGACGACGCGGCCGGTGTCAGCGCCGCTGCGTGAGCTGGTCGGCCACCCAGCCGCCGATGGCCAGCAGCAGGCCACCGACGATCGCGGTGCCGAAGCCGTCGACCTGCAGCCGGTCGGTGATCGCAGCGGTGATGCCGAGCAGCGCGGCGTTCACGACGAGCAGGAACAACCCGAGCGTGACCAGCACGAACGGCAGCGACAGCAGCCGCAGGACCGGCCCGACGACGGCGTTGACGACCGCGAAGAGCAGCGCGATCCAGAGATAGGTGCCGGGCTCGCCGAGCGGCCCGTCGGGGTTCGGGATCACCTCGATGCCGTTCAGCAGGTAGGCGACGCCGTAGAAGACGGCGGCCATGAGGACGACCTTGACGAGGAACCTCAGCACGCCGGCCACGCTAGTGGCGGCGCCTGTCAGCACCCTGTGTGCCGCCGTCTCCGGGGCGCCCCGCGTTCGGTCGAGACGGCGCCAGACGCTCACGGGGTTTCCGCAGCCCGTCCCGGCGCGTCGTCGCGTGTCCCCGGAAACGGGCCCATGATCGACGGGGAACGCGTACTGGCGAGAGGTGGAGACCGTGCACAGACCGGCCCTGGTCTACGACGGCGACTGCGGGTTCTGCACCCGCTCGGCCGGCGTGGCCCGGCGGGTGCTGCCCGCCGACTGCGCCGTCGTCCCCTGGCAGGGGGCGGACCTCGCCGCCGTGGGCACCACCGCGGCCCGCGCCCAGCGGGAGGCGCTGTGGGTGCCGCGCACCGGTGCGGTCGTCGGCGGCGCCCGCGCGGTCGCCGCCGCCCTGCGCGAGGCCGGGTCCGGGTGGGCGCTGCTGGGCCGGCTGCTGCAGCTGCCGCTGATCCGCCTGCTGGCCGACGTGGTCTACCGCGTGGTGGCGGCCAACCGCATGCGCCTGCCCGGGGGGACGGCGGCCTGCGCCCTCCCGCCACGTCCGGAGGCCGGGGAGCAGCCGGCCGCCTGAGGCATCGGCCCACGGCCCGCGGGGAACACCCGGACGAGGGTGTCGGGAGGAGACCGCGGCCGTGACAGCGCGGCTCAGGTCGGCGGGAAGGCGCCCGCGACCAGGTACAGGCCGAGCAGGAGCAGCACCCACGCGACCGCCTCGCCCGAGGCGCGCGACAGCCAGCTCTCCAGCCGGGTGAGCGCCGGCGTGAGCCGCTCGTGCAGCGTGACGCGCGCCTGGCCGAGCTGCGCGACCGGTCGGCCGCCGAGCTCCACGAGTTCTGCACCCAGGTGGTCCAGGTCCTGGTCGCGGAGGGGGCGGCGCGCGCCGACGTCGACGTCGACCTCGAGGGCGAGCGGCTGCACGCCGTCCTGGACGGGCTGACCGTGCACGCCGTGACCCGCCCGTCGGCGCTGCCGCCCGACCGGGTCCGCGAGGTGCTGGCCGCACACCTCGCCGCGCTGCGCGACACGCCCTAGCAGGCTCTACCGACGTCTACGGTCCGGCCTAGACGAGGCCATACGGTGCTCGACATGGACCCCGTGCGGAACCCGTACGCCCCCGGCGCGGGGCAGCGCCCGCCCGAGCTGGCCGGCCGGGACGGCGAGCTGTCGGCCTTCGACGTCGTCCTGGAGCGGATCGCGCACGGCCGCCCGGAGCGCTCGCTGGTGCTCACCGGGCTGCGCGGGGTGGGCAAGACGGTGCTGCTCAACCAGCTGCGCTCGGCGGCGATCAGCCGCGGCTGGGGCACCGGCAAGATCGAGGCGCGGCCGGACCAGTCGCTGCGCCGGCCGGTCTCCTCGGCGCTGCACATGGCGCTGCGCGAGCTGCGGCACCCCGACCAGGAGTCGATGGACGCTGTCCTGGGGGTGCTCAAGGCGTTCGCGCTGCGGCAGACGGCTGACGCGAAGGTGCGCGACCGCTGGCAGCCGGGCATCGACGTCCCGGCGTCGAGCGGGCGGGCCGACTCCGGCGACATGGAGATCGACCTGGTCGAGCTGCTCAGCGACGCCGCGGGGCTGGCGGCCGACGTGGGCAAGGGCGTGGCGCTGTTCATCGACGAGATGCAGGACGTGCAGAGCGACGACGTCTCGGCGATCTGCGCGGCCTGCCACGAGCTCTCCCAGCAGGGCGCGCCACTGATCGTGGTGGGCGCCGGGCTGCCGCACCTGCCGGCGGTGCTGTCGGCGTCGAAGAGCTACTCCGAGCGGCTGTTCCGCTACCTGCGCATCGACCGGCTGGACCGCGCCGCCGCCGACCGGGCCCTGCTCGCACCGGCCGAGCGGGAGGAGGTCACCTTCGAGCCCGAGGCGCTCGACGCCCTCTACGCCGCTGCCGACGGCTATCCGTACTTCGTGCAGGCCTACGGCAAGGTGACGTGGGACGTCGCCGCCGCCTCACCCGTCACCGCCGCCGACGTCGCCATGGCCGCGCCGGTCGCCGAGGCCGAACTGGCCGTGGGGTTCTTCGGCTCCCGCTACGACCGGGCCACCCCGGCCGAGCGGGAGTACATGCACGCGATGGCCGAGCTGGGCGGGCCGAACGGGAGCGCGGTCGCGACGTCGGAGGTCGCGGTCTCGCTGGGCCGCAAGCCGGCGTCCCTCTCCCCCGCGCGGGACTCGCTGATCAAGAAGGGGCTGGTCTACTCCGCGGAGCGCGGCCAGATCGCCTTCACCGTCCCGCACTTCGGCCGGTACCTGCTCAGCCACCCCGACTGAGAGGACCTCCTGCCCCTGGTGCTCGGTGCGCTGGTCGCCTGGTTCGTGCGGGTGCCGCAGACGGTGATCCCCGAGGCCTTCGAGCGCACCCGGACCTGGACCGGTGTCAGGACCACCCTCGGCTCCCCTCGTCGCCCACCCCGCTGCTACGCGCCGGCGCGTAGCAGC
>NZ_JBJGYN010000021.1:0-81126 GCF_054050015.1 Geodermatophilus sp. SYSU D01176
CCGGGAAAACCACGCCCACCCACCCCCCCCCCCCCCCCCCCCCCCCCCCCCCCCCCCCCCCCCCCCCCCCCCCGCGCCCCGGCCCCCCCCCCCCCCCCCCCCCCCCCACCTGGGGTCAGGACTCGAGGATCGCGACGACGCCCTGGCCGCCGGCCGCGCAGATGGAGATCAGGCCGCGCTTGCCGGGGCCGGCCTCGTGCAGCTGCTTGGCCAGCGAGGCGACGATCCGCCCGCCGGTCGCGGCGAACGGGTGCCCGGCCGCCAGCGACGAGCCGTTGACGTTGAGCTTCGAGCGGTCGACGGCGCCCAGCGGGGCGTCGAGGCCCAGCCGCTCCTTGCAGAACGCCGGGTCCTCCCAGGCCTTCAGCGTGGCGAGCACCGTCGAGGCGAACGCCTCGTGGATCTCGTAGAAGTCGACGTCCTGCAGCGTCAGGCCGTTGCGGGCCAGCAGCACCGGGACGGCGTACGCCGGGGCCATCAGCAGGCCCTCGCCCCCGTGCACGTAGTCGACGGCGGCGGTCTGCGCGTCGACCAGGTGGGCCAGCACGGGGAGCCCCCGCGCCGCGGCCCACTCGTCGGAGGCCAGCAGGACGGCGGAGGCACCGTCGGACAGCGGCGTGGAGTTGCCCGCGGTCATCGTGCCGCCCTCCCCGCCGAAGACCGGCTTCAGCGTCGCGAGCTTCTCCACCGAGGTGTCCGGCCGGAGGTTCTGGTCGCGGGTCAGGCCCAGGTAGGGGGTGACCAGGTCGTCGAAGAAGCCCCGGTCGTAGGCGGCGGCCAGGTTCTGGTGCGAGCGGACGGCCAGCTCGTCCTGGGCCTCGCGGCTGATGTCCCACTGCTCGGCGGTGATCGCCTGGTGGTCGCCCATCGCGAGGCCCGTGCGCGGCTCGGCGTTGCGCGGCATCTCGGGCACGAACATCCCCGGTCGCACGCCGGCCAGCGCCTCGAGCCGCTGCCGGAGGGTCCTGGCGCTGCTGAGCGCGATCAGGACGCGGCGCATCTCGTCGTGGATGGCCAGCGGGGCGTCGGAGGTGGTGTCGACGCCGCCGGCGATGCCGGACTCGATCTGCCCGAGCGCGATCTTGTTGGCGACGAGGACCGCGGCCTCGAGCCCGGTGCCGCAGGCCTGCTGGACGTCGTAGGCGGGGGTGGCGGCCGACAGCCGCGAGCCCAGCACCGCCTCGCGGGTCAGGTTGAAGTCGCGCGCGTGCTTGAGGACGGCGCCGGCGACGACCTCGCCGACCTGCTGGCCCTGCAGCCCGAAGCGGGCCACCAGCCCGTCCAGCGTCGCGGTGAGCATGTCCTGGTTGGACGCCTGCGCGTACGCGGAGTTCGAGCCGGCGAAGGGGATGCGGTTGCCGCCGACGACGGCGGCCTTCCGGGTCTGCGGAGCCATCGGGCCCTCCCGATCACTGGATGGGGGCAGGACGGCACGGCACCGCCCCGACAAGTGTCTGGAACCAACGGTATCAGGTACTGTCGGTGCCGTGAAAGCCGAGACGTCGAGGCGTGACCGCCGCCACTCGCGCTGGGACGAGCACCGCCGCGCCCGCCGCGAGCAGCTGGTCGACGCCACGATCGCCGCGGTCGGCCGGCACGGCGCCGGCGTCGGCATGGACGAGATCGCCACCGCGGCCGGCACCAGCAAGACCGTCGTCTACCGGCACTTCGCCGACCGCACCGAGCTGCACGTCGCCGTCTGCGCCCGGGTGGCCGACTCCCTCACCGCCCGGTTGCGCGAGGCGATGGACAGCACCGACGAGCCCCGCCAGATGGTGGCCGCCGCCGTCGAGACCTACCTGGCGTTCCTCGAGGCCGACCCGGAGCTGTACCGGTTCGTCGTCCAGGCGCCGGACCGCCCGGCCGACAGCGATCCGATCGCCAACCTGTCCTCCCTCGTGGGGAACCGGGCGGCCGCTCTGGTCGCCGTCGCCCTGGAGCAGGCCGGCCGTGACCCTGCCGCCGCACTCCCGTGGGGCCACGGCCTGGTCGGCCTCGTCCGCTCGGCCGCCGACTGGTGGCTGCAGGCCGACCGCCCGATGCCCCGCACGGAACTGGCCGCGCACCTGACCGATCTCGCCTGGGCCGGACTTTCCGCGATCGGGACCCGCAAGGAGGACAGCGAATGACCACGAGCCTGCCGCACGCGGTGGACCCGAGGGCGCTCACCGAGGTGCTCGACGGCCGCTGGGGCCACGTGCGCCGCGACGCACGGGAGAACCTGCACGACCCGGACCTGCTGCCGGCGTACGGCGAGAACGTGCAGGAGGCCCGCACGCGGGTCACCCGGATGGCGCGGAAACTCGCCCGGTCCGGCCGCGTCGTCCTCGGCTTCCCCAAGGAGTACGGCGGCGAGGACGACGCCGGCGGCTCGGTCACTGCGATCGAGATGCTGGCCTTCACCGACCTGTCGCTCATGGTCAAGGCCGGCGTCCAGTGGGGCCTGTTCGGCGGCGCCGTCCAGGCGCTGGGCACCGAGCGGCACCACGACGCGTACCTGCGCGACATCATGACCTTCGACCTGCCCGGCTGCTTCGCCATGACCGAGACCGGGCACGGCTCCGACGTCCAGCAGCTGCGGACGACGTGCACCTACGACCCCGGGACGCGGACGTTCGACCTGCACACGCCGCACGAGGCCGCCCGCAAGGACTACATCGGCAACGCGGCGCAGGACGGCCGGATGGCGGTCGTGTTCGCCCAGCTGGTCACCAAGGGCCAGCGGCACGGCCTGCACGCCTGGCTGGTGCCGATCCGTGACGAGCACGGCGACCCGATGCCCGGCGTGACGATCGGCGACGACGGCCCCAAGGCCGGCCTGCTCGGCGTCGACAACGGCCGGCTGAGCTTCGACCACGTGACCGTGCCGCGGGAGATGCTGCTCGACCGCTACGGCCAGGTCGCCGAGGACGGCACCTACAGCAGCTCCATCGAGAACGAGACCCGCCGCTTCTTCACCATGCTCGGCACGCTGGTGCGCGGCCGGGTCAGCGTGGGGGGTTCCGCGGCCTCGGCGACCAAGCTCGCCCTGGACATCGCCGTCCGCTACGGCGAGACCCGCCGGCAGTTCTCCGCGCCGGGCGCCGACCGCGAGATCCTGCTCAACGACTACCTCGTGCACCAGCGCAAGCTGCTGCCGGCCCTGGCCGCCACCTACGCCTACCACTTCGCACAGGAGGAGCTGGTCGGCACCATGCACGACGTCCAGGGCGCGGAGGACCTCGACGAGGGTGCGCAGCGGGAGCTGGAGTCCCGGGCCGCCGGGCTCAAGGCCGCGCAGACCTGGCACGCCTCGCGGACCATCCAGATGGCCCGCGAGGCCTGCGGAGGGGCGGGCTACCTGCAGGAGAACCGGCTGCCCCACCTCAAGGCCGACACCGACGTGTTCACCACCTTCGAGGGCGACAACACCGTCCTGCTGCAGCTGGTCGCCAAGGGCCTGCTCACCGGCTACCGCGACGCGTTCGGCTCGCTCGACGGCTGGGGCAAGGTGGGGTTCATCGCGGACATGGTGCGCGAGACCGTGCTGGAGCGGACGGCGGCCCGCGGCCTGATCGCCCGGCTCGTCGACGCCGTCCCCGGCCGGGACGACGAGGTGCCGCTGCTCGACCGCGGCTGGCAGCTGAAGATGCTCGAGGACCGCGAGAAGCACGTGCTCGACGGCGCCATCCGGCGGCTGCGGCGGGGCGCGGAGGCTACGACCTCACCCGGCCCACCCCGGCCCTTCGACGTGTTCAACGACGTCCAGGACCACGTGCTGCGCACGGCGCAGACGCACGTCGACCGCGTCGTGCTCGAGGCGTTCGTCGCCGGCATCGAGCGGACCACCGACGCCGGCGCCCGCGCCCTGCTCGAGCGGGTCTGCGACCTCTACGCGCTGTCCACGATCGAGGCCGACCGGGCCTGGTTCCTCGAGCACGGCCGGCTGACCGCGAACCGCTCCAAGGCGCTCACGGCCACGGTGAACGCGCTGCTCCGGGACCTGCGCCCGCACATGGTCACGCTGGTGGACGCCTTCGCCATCCCGGAGGACTGGAAGGGCGCGGCGATCCTGCGCGAGGAGGCCGCCCGCCAGGAGGCCATGTGCACCCACGACGGGGCCACCCGCGACGTCCAGCTGCGCCGCGGGACGGCGACCTCGGTGGAGGTCCCGCCCGGCCAGTGACCCGGGAACCCCTCCCCCGCAGTTGATCATGGCGTTGTTGACGCCGACACGGCTCGACACGCCGCTGCGGCCGGCGACATCCCCATGATCAACTGCGGGGGGAGACGGCGGGGTCGGAAGGAGCGGTCAGCGGGCGGGCGGTGGCGGGAACCCGCCCACCAGCTGCTCGAAGGCGTGCGCGACCTTCAGCGGCGTGGTGTCCTCGAAGCGGCGCCCGACCAGCATCATGCCGACCGGGAGCCCCTGCGACAGCCCCGCCGGGACGCTGGTGGCCGGGTGCCCGCTGACGTCGAACGGCGCGCAGTTGACGATCATCTCCAGCGCGCGGGCCACCTGGGTCTCCAGCGGGTCGTCCGCCGCCGGGATCTCCGGGGCCACCATCGGCACGGTGGGCATGACCAGCAGGTCGACGTCGGCCAGCGCGGCGTCGTACTGCCGGCGCACCTCGGTCGCCAGGTTCTGCGCCATCGCGTAGTGCCGGGTCTGCTGCTGTTCCAGTGACCACCGCCCGGCCAGGGCGACCGCGGTGACGGTCGGCGACCACCGGTCGACCACCTCGCGCCGCTGGCGGCCGTAGTGGGCGACCAGCTCGGGGTCGTAGCGGCCCTCGTAGTTCCAGCCGTACCCGTTGCCCTCGATCATCTGCACCGTCGCGCCGTCGGTCGCGATCACGTTCCAGACGTGCAGCGCGTGCCGGTGCCACGGCAGGTCGACGTCCACGACCTCGATGCCCAGCTCGCGCAGCCGGCCGGCCGCGGCCCGCACCGTCTCGTCGACGCCGGGCTCGGAGAGCTCCGCCCAGCCGAAGCCCTGCGCGACCACGCCGACCCGCAGACCGGAGACGTCCCCGCCGAGCGCGGCGGCGTACTGCTCGGGCACCAGGTCGGCGGGCTGGCGCGGGTCGTCGCCGTCCCGGCCGCCGAGGACGTCGAGCATCATCGCGGCGTCGGCGACCGTGCGGGTCATCGGGCCCAGGTGGTCGAGGGTCAACTCGATGGGGAACGCGCCGGTGTAGGGCACCAGCCCGTGCGTGGGCTTGTGGCCGACGATGCCGGAGAAGGCCGCGGGCATGCGGATCGAGCCGCCCTGGTCCCCGCCGAGCGCCAGGTCGACCTCCCCGGCCGCCACCAGCGCGGCGCTGCCGCTGGAGCTGCCGCCGGTCGTCCGCGACGGGTCCCACGGGTTGCGCACCGGGCCGGTGACGGAGGTGTGGCTCCCGCCGGAGAAGCAGAGGTCCTCGCAGACGGACTTGCCGGTGATCGTCGCGCCGGCCTCCAGCAGGCGGGTGACGACGGTGGCGTCCTCCCGCGGGACGAACCCCTCGACGGTGTGCGAGCCGTTCATCATCGGGACGCCGGCGACCGCGACGTTGTCCTTGACCGCGACCGTCCGGCCGGCCAGCGGCCCGTCGGCGGCGCCGCGGACCTCGGTGGTCACGTACCAGGCGCCGAGCGGGTTGGCGGCGTCGTCGGGGCGGGTGCTCGGCCGGTCGCCGGGCGCCTGCGGGGCGATGCCGGCGTAGAGCTCCTCGACCGCGTCGTAGGAGCTGAGGAAGGCCGCGACGATCGGGGTGTAGGCGGCCACCTCCTCGGGGCTGCGCTCCATGCCGTAGCTGGCCGCGAGCGCGGCCACCTCGTTCTCGTCCGGCGGGCGTACGGGCACGGCTGCCTCCAGGTGAGCGGTGGGTGGAGCCGCAAGCTAGCGGGCGTCCCGGCGGTCCTGCCACCGGCGCCGACGGCCTGCCACGGGAGACCCCGGGCCATGGGGCACGATCCCGGCCGTGGAGATCATCGCCGCGGCGGCCGAGACGCTGCGGGTGCCGGCGCCGGTCGACCTCGCCGCGATCGTGATCGGGGCGCTGACCGGCGGGCTGCTCGCCGCCCGCGAGGGGTTCGCCGTCTCCGGCGTGCTGCTGCTGGCCTTCAGCGGTGGGCTCGGCGGCGGGCTGGTCCGCGACCTGCTGCTCGGCGACCTGCCGCCGGTGGCGCTGACGAACCCGGCCTACCTGCCCACGGTGGCGATCACGGCGGCGGTGACCTTCTACTTCTCCGGCTGGCTGTCCCGGCTGACCCGGCTGCTGGTGGTGCTGGACGCCGTCACGCTCGGCTTCTTCACCGTCATCGGCGCGCAGAAGGCGCAGCTGGCCGCCCTCCCCAGCGCCAGCGTGGTCTTCGTCGGCACGGTCACGGCGGTCGGCGGCGCGGTGATCCGCGACGTCCTGCTGGCCCAGCGCGCCGACATCGTCCAGCCCGGCCCGTACAACGCGGTCGCCGCGCTGCTCGGCGCGATCGCGCTCACCGTGCTGGCCGGCCCGGTCGGCCTGGAGCCCATCCCGGTCGCGGCGCTGGTCATCGTGCTGGTCGCCACGCTGCGGGTGCTGTCGGTGTGGCGCGGCTGGGAGGCGCCGGTGGCCGTCGACCTGCCCGGCCGGGCCCGCCGCAGGCTGCTGCGGGTGCGGGCCGGGCGGCCGACCCGCTGGCGCCGCCGCGACCGGTGAAGGACCCCTCGAAGGACCACCCTTCCCCCCACGCCTCGCACGCTCGGCGCGGGACCCTGAAAGGGTGGCCGCCGCCGGACACCGAGGAGCCGCAGCACCGGTGGTGTCACCTCGCGGTGCCGGCCTCCGGGTGCACCGCGGGGGCGGGCGCGAACCCCGGCGGGAGCTGCTGCGGCCCGGCCTCGGGCGGGCGGGGCCGGGTCTGGGAGTGCATCCGGACGGCGAGCAGCGCGACGTCGTCCTCCGCGTCGGGCAGGAAGAGCCGTTCGAGGACCCGGTCGCACAGGTCGGCCAGCGGCAGATCGGCGTACTCGGCCAGCACGGCCACCAGCTCGGTGGTCCCGGTGTCCAGGTCGCGGTCGCGGCGCTCGACGAGCCCGTCGGTGTACAGGAAGACCGTGCTGCCCGCGGGGGCGACGGCGACGCGGTCCTGCCGCGGGGCCGACGGGTCGACGCCGAGCAGCAGGTCGGGCAGGTCGTCGGCGAGCACCTGCACCCGCCCGTCGGGCTGCACCAGCACCGGTGGCGGGTGCCCGGCGCTCGACCAGCGCAGCACGGTGTGGTCGGCGCGCAGGTCGGCGTCCTCCTGCTCGAGCCGGGCGACCAGCGCGGTGGCCATGGTGTCCAGCCCGAGTCCGCGGACGGCGCGGTCGAGCTGGGTGAGCACCTGCGCCGGCGGGGCTCCGCTGGAGTAGCTGATCCCACGCAGCAGGCCGCGCAGCTGGCCCATGGAGGCGGCGGCGCCGGTGTCGTGACCGACGACGTCACCGATGGCCAGCACGGTCGCGCCGCCCGGCTCGAGGAATGCGTCGTACCAGTCGCCGCCGATCTCCGCGCCGGCCGCGGCCGGCACGTAGCGCACCACGATCTCGCAGTGGTCCGGCTCCGGCGGGGCGGTGAGCATGCTGTGCTGCAGTGCGCCGGCCAGCGCCCGCTGCTGCCCGTAGAGCCGGGCGTGGTGCAGCGCGAGGCCGGCCCGGCGGCCCACCTCGACGGCGGTCTCGATCTCGGCCGGTGTGTGGGGGCCCCGGTCCGCGCCGTTGAACAGCCCGAAGGCGCCCAGCGTCTGCCCGCGGGCCACCAGCGGCACGATGACGCCGGAGTCCAGGCCCAGCCGGCCCAGCAGCTCGCGGGTCGCGGGCTCGGGGATGGCACGCTCCACCCGCTCGGCGTCGATCCGGGGCAGCACCAGCGGGCGGCCGGTGCGGGTCACCACCGGCGCGGCGGCCTCGTCGGTCATCACCGCGATCATCGAGTGCACGTACAGCTCCAGCTCGGCGCGCAGCTCGGGGTCGCGGTGCGCCGAGGCCAGCTCGTGCAGCCGGCCCTGCTCGTCGGTGACGACCAGCCAGCACCAGTCCGTGAGGGTGGGGACGACGAGATCGGCCAGCTGCTCCACCTGCCGGGAGATCTCGAGCGTCCCCGACAGCACCCGTCCGGCGTCGGCGAGCAGCTGCAGCCGGGCGGTGGCCTCGGTCATCGCGGCCACCGCGTCGGCGCGGACGGCGTCGGCCTGCAGCCGGGAAGCGGTGATCGCGATCTGCGCGGTCAGTCCCTCCAGCAGCTCGACGTCGCGGTCGGGAAAGGGGTGCTCGGTGGTCCACACGACGACGAAGGCACCGAGCAGCCGGCCCTCCACCCGCAGCGGCAGGGCGGCCAGCGCCCGGCTGCCGAGCACCTCGTTGATCTCGGCCATCCGCGGGAAGCGGGCCTCGGCGGAGGCCGCGTCGGGGAACAGCAGCGGCTCCCCGTGCCGGGCGACCCACTGGGTGGGCAGCTCGTCGTCCAGCGGGGTCTCCACGCCGCCGGCCGGCAGTCGGACGTCGGCGGCGCTGGCCACGCTGTCGACGATGCGGCGGGTCAGGTGCAGGTACAGCCGGTCGTCGCGCGGGTCGAACACCGCCAGCCCGATGGACTCGGCGCCGAGCACGGCGGCGGCGCGCAGCGCGATCTCGGCCAGCTGGGTGATCCGCGTGGCACCGGCGAGCTCGGCGGCGACCTCGGCGATCGCGGCGGCCCGGCGGATGGCGTCCAGCTCCCGGTCGGCCTGCTCGTGGGCCTCGGTGACGTCGACGACCGTGCCCACGATCCGCTCCGGCGCGCCGTCCGGGCCCGCCAGGACCCGGCCGCGGCTGACCGTCCAGCGCACCGCGCCGTCCGCCCGCACCACCCGCAGCTCGACCGTGTACCGGGCCAGGGCGCCGATCGCGGCCTGCATCTCCTCCTGCGCCCGCACCCGGTCCTCCGGGTGCACGTGCCGGCCGAACAGCCGGTCCAGGCCCATGCGGACGGTGGAGTCGTAGCCGAAGATCGCCGCGCAGCGCTCGTCCCAGTCGATGGTGTCCCGCCGCAGGTCGACCTCCCAGGTGCCCACGGCGCTGGCCTCCAGCGCCAGCTCCAGGCGCATCAGGGAGGCGTCCGCGGCGGACCGGGCGGCGGACAGCTCGAGCTCGGAGACCACCGAGGCGGCCAGGTTCTCCAGCGAGGCGACCTCGTCGGCCGACCAGCCGCGCCGGACGCCGTCGAACACCGCGAGCGCCCCGACCACCTGCCCGGACGGTGCCCGCAGGGGGACGCCGAGGTAGGCGACCAGGGCCCCCCGGACGGCCGCGGGCAACGAGGCGAGGCGCTCGTCCTGCGTCGCGTCGGCCACGACCACCGGGGCGCCGAGCCGGACGGTGACCGCGCACGGGGAGCCGTCGAGGGGCAGCGGGCCGCTGACGAGCGACGCCGGCAGGCCGCAGGACCCGACGGGCACCTCGACGTTGGTGACGAGACAGACCAGGGCCGCGGACGCCGAGGCCAGCCGAGCGGCGAGCTCGGCGAGCCGGTCGTGGACGCCGGGGGTCGCCTCGGCCAGGAGCCGGCGGGCGGCGGCGACCCGCCCAGGGTCGGTGAGCAGGTCAGGCCCGGAGGGCGGGGGTGCCGACGACATGCCCCACTCCCTCGACCCGTGGGCGGCGGATGCGCCGGCCGCGTCAACACCCCATCCTGACACGCCGGTCGGCCGTGCAACGGGATCGTCCCCCGCACGTGTCGTCCCCGTGTCCCACCCCGACGTGTGAGCCGGGGTCGAGCGCGGCGGCGCGCGGACCGATGGGGTCCCCATGACGGCCACCCTCGCGACCGGCCTGCCCGACTGCCGTCCGCTGCTCGGCGACCCCGACGACCTGACGCTGGTGTTCCAGCCGATCGTCGACCTCGCCGCGGTGCGCGTCGTGGGCTACCAGGCCCTCTGCCGCTTCCCGGGGACCGCCGGTCCCGAGGTCTGGGTCGCGGCTGCCGCCGACTGCGGGCTGGCCGCCGAGCTCGAGGCGCTGGCGCTGGCCAAGGTTCTGGCCGCCGTCCCGCAGCTGCCCGACGACACGTTCCTCGCCGTCGACCTGAGCCCGCAGCTGCTGGGCAGCAGCCCCGTCCGGGACGCCCTCACGACCCGGCCGGACCTGCACCGCGTCGTCGTCGCGCTCACCGCGCACGCGCCCGTCGACGACCTCGACGCGCTGCGCCGGGAGACCGACGCGGTGCGCGCCCGCGGGGCCCTGGTCGCGGTGGACGACGCCGGCCCGGGCTTCTCGGGCCTGCAGCAGATGGCCGCCGTCCGCCCGCAGCTGGTCACGCTCGACCGGGCCCGGCTGACCGGCGTCGGCAGCGACCCGGTCCGCACGGCGCTGACCGGGATGGTGGGCGAGTTCGCCGGCCGGCTCGACGCCCGGCTGCTCGCCCGGGGTGTCGAGACCGCCGCGGACCTGGCCGCGCTGGCCCGGCTGGGCGTGCCGCTGGCGCAGGGCTGGCTGCTCGGCCGCCCGGCGCCCGGGTTCGCCCCGCTGGCGCCCGCGGTGGCCGCCCTGGTCCGGACGCACGTCGCCCGCACGCAGGTCGCCGCCGGCGTCGCCTCCCTGGTGCGCCCGGTCCGGCAGGCCGACGTCACCGAGCCGCTGCCCGTCGTCCCCCCGGCGGTCCTGGTGGCCGAGCGGGGCGAGCCGGTGGCGCTGTGGCTGGCCTGCCCCCGGACGAGGGCGCCCTACACCGCGCCCGTCTCGCTGCGCGCGCACCCGTCGGACGACGCCGCCGAGACGCTGCAGCGGGCCCTCACCCGGCCCCCGGCGCTGCGCTTCGACCCGGTCGTCTGCACCGACGCCGGCGGCGCCGTCGTGGGGCTGCTGCGCGTCGAGGACCTGGCCGCCGCCGTCGCCCGCCGCTGATCAGGCGCTGGCGGCGTCCAGCAGTCGGGTCTCCTCGTCGGTGAGCACGAGGTCCTGCATCGGCAGCAGGTCGGCCAGCTGCTCCACCGACCGGCCGCTGGCGATCGGCGAGACGACGGTCGGCCGGTCGGCCAGCCAGCGCAGCGCCACCGCCGCGACGGGAACCCCGTGGGCGTCGGCGACCTGGCCCAGCGCCGTCAGCACCCGGTCGCCGCGCTCCCCCACGTAGGCCGAGGCGCCCTCCGCCCGCGGGGAGTCGACCTGCGCGCCGGGCCGGTACTTGCCGGTCAGGAAGCCCTTGGCCAGCGCGTAGTAGGGCAGCACGCCGAGGTCGTGCGCGGCCACGACGTCGCGCAGCCCGTCCTCGTAAGCGGCCCGCTCCACCAGGTTGTAGTGCGGCTGCAGCGCCACGTAGCGGGCCAGCCCCAGCCGCTCGGAGGTCTCCAGCGCCTCGCTCAGCCGCTCCGGCGAGTAGTTCGACGCCGCGACGTACCGGACCTTGCCCGCCCGGACGAGCTCGTCGAACGCGCGCAGCGTCTCCTCCAGCGGCGTGGAGGTGTCGTCGTAGTGCGCGTAGTACAGGTCGATGCGGTCGGTCTGCAGCCGGCGCAGCGAGCCCTCGACCGCCGTCCGGATCTCGGCCGCCGACAGCGGGTGCTCCTTCTCCAGCCGCGAGGCCTTGGTCGCCACCACCATCCGGTCGCGCTGCCCGCGCTCGGCCATCCAGTTGCCGAAGATCTGCTCCGAGGCGCCCCGGCCGTAGGACTCGGCGGTGTCCACGAACGGCCCCTGGGTGCTGGGCGTCGCGTCGACGAAGCGGTCCAGCAGGGCGAAGGACGTCGGCTCGTCCGCCGTCCAGCCGAAGACGTTGCCGCCCAGGCAGAGGTCGCTGACGGTGAGGTCGGTCCCCGGGATCACTGGCATGGTCCAACGCTAGGTCGGGGGGTGCCGGCGCGCCCCTCGCGAGAGGGAGCCGCCCTGGAGGGACCGGTGGGACGTGGGGGACCCGTTCACCCCCCTCGGTGGCGGGCTGTCAGGGCGGCATGGCACGGTGCCTGCGGTCCGACCTCGCCGTCCGGCGCGGTCAGGCACGCTCTGTCACCGACACGGAAGGAACCCCGTGAACAAGGCCGAACTCGTCTCCGCCATCGCCAAGCGGGCCGACGTGCCCACCTCGACCGTGGACTCGGTGCTCGCCGGGCTCCAGGACGAGCTCGTCGACGCCATCACCCGCGGCGAGAAGGTCGCCGTCTCCGGCCTGCTGACCGTCGAGCGCACGCAGCGCTCCGCGCGCACCGGCCGCAACCCGCAGACCGGCGAGTCCATCGACATCCCCGCTGCGAACACGGTCAAGGTCACCGCGGGCTCGAACCTGAAGAAGGCCGCCAGCAACGTCCCGGTCTGAGTGAGGACCCCCTTGCCCCCCACCCCTCGCACGCTCGCGGCGGGGCCCTGCAAGGGGGCCGCCCTCCGCCGTCGGGACGGCGGCCGCCCCTATGCCCTGGCCCACGAGCACGTGGGTCAGGATGCCCGGGCAGTCGCCGTCCGACGGCGGGCGGCGCGAGGGACGGAGGACGCGTGACGGCACTCGAGGTGGACACCGACCCGGCCGAGGTCGGCTTCGACGCCGGTCGGCTGACCCGGCTGGACCGGCGACTGGCCCGCTGGGTCGACGACGGCCAGCTGCCCGGCTACCTGGTGACCGTGGCCCGGCACGGGCACCTGGCGCACGTCGGCTCCGCCGGGTACCGCGACGTCGAGGCGGGGCTGCCGGTCGAGCGGGACACCCGCTGGCGCATCTACTCGATGACCAAGCCGATCACCTCGGTCGCGGCGATGATGCTGTACGAGGAGGGCGCCTTCGAGCTCAACGACCCGATCTCCCGCTGGCTGCCCGAGTTCGCCGAGACCCGCGTCTACGTGGCGGGTTCGGCGCAGAAGCCGGTCACCGCCCCGCAGACGGAGCCGATCCGGGTGCGGCACCTGCTCACCCACACGTCCGGGCTCACGTACGGCTTCCACCACGCCACGCCGGTCGACGCCATGTACCGGGCGGCCGGGCACGAGGTGGGCACCCCGGCCGGCGCGGACTCCGCCGAGGTGTGCCGGCAGTGGGCGGCGATCCCGCTGCTGTTCCAGCCCGGCGCGGAGTGGAACTACGGCGTCTCCACCGACGTCCTCGGCCGGCTGGTCGAGGTCCTCTCCGGTCAGCCGCTCGACGAGTTCTTCGAGCAGCGAATCCTCCGCCCGCTCGGCATGACCGACACCTCGTTCGGCCTGCGCGAGGGGGACGACGTCGACGCGCTGGCCCGGCTCTACGCCGCCGTCCCCGGGCAGCCCGGTGGCCCGGCCACCGGCTTCGCCCCGCTCGACACGATGGGCGCCGCGGCGCGCAGCAAGCCGGTCTTCCTCTCCGGCGGCGGCGGGCTGGTCTCGACGGCCGCCGACTACCTGCGCTTCGCCGAGCTGCTGCGCCGGGGCGGCTCCTACGACGGCGGCCGGCTGCTCAGCGCGCGCACGATCGCCTACATGACCCGCAACCACCTGCCGGGCAACGCCGACATCGAGACCTTCGGCCGGCCGGTGTTCGCCGAGACGCCGCTGCGCGGGGTGGGCTTCGGTCTGGGGGTCTCCGTGGTGATCGACCCGGTGCGCTACGGCGTGCTGTCCAACGTCGGCGACTACACGTGGGGCGGGTTGGCGTCCACCGTCTTCTACGTCGACCCGGTGGAGGACCTCACGGTGAGCTTCTACACCCAGCTGGTGCCCTCGAGCACGCTGCCGATCCGCAGCCACCTGCGCCAGCTGGTCAACCAGGCCCTGGTCGACTGAGCGAGGTCCCTCGGCGGCGGTCCCCGCGGGGACCGCCGCCGAGGGACCCGGGCCTCACAGGTAGCGGCGGAAGAGGATCGAGGCGACCATCGCCGGCTTGCTCTGGCCCTCGATCTCCATGGTGACGCCCAGGTTCATCTGCACGCCGCCCTCGAACTGCTTGGCCTCGTCGAGGGTCGCCGAGGCGCGGATGCGGGCACCGACCGGCACCGGCGACACGAAGCGGATCTTGTCGGCGCCGTAGTTGACGCCCATCCGGAAGCCCTTCGCCTCGATGATCTGCGCCGACAGCGCCGACACCAGCGACAACGTCAGGTAGCCGTGCGCGATCGGGCCACCGAACGGGCTCTCCCGCTTCGCCCGCTCGACGTCGACGTGGATCCACTGGTGGTCGTGGGTCGCCTCGGCGAACTGGTTCACCTGCTCCTGGGTGATCTCGAGCCAGTCGCTGTGCCCGAGGTGCTGGCCGACCTTCGCCAGCACGCCCTCGATGCCCTCCACCGTGGTCTGCGCCATGAGCCCCTCCTCCTGATCCGCGGGTCTGGTTTGCTGACTCCACCACACGGAGGTCCGACCGGAGAGGGCGGCGTGCTGCGACTGGGGTCCCTGGACGTGCCGCCCGGCCGGCTCGTGGTCATGGCGATCGTGAACCGCACCCCCGACTCCTTCTACGACCGCGGCGCGACCTACGAGCTCGCCGCCGCCGTCGGCCGGGTGGACCGGGTGGTGGCCGAGGGCGCGGACATGGTCGACGTCGGCGGGGTCAAGGCCGCACCCGGCGAGGAGGTGAGCGCCGCCGAGGAGGTGCGGCGCACCGTCGACCTGGTCGCGGCCATCCGCGCGGCCCACCCGACGCTGCCCATCTCCATCGACACCTGGCGGGCAGAGGTGGCGCGGGAGGCGCTGGCCGCGGGCGCCGACGTCGTCAACGACGCGTGGGGCGGCGTCGACCCGCAGCTCGCCGTCGTGGCGGCCGGGGCCGGCGCCGGGATCGTCTGCACCCACACCGGCGGGCTGCCCCCGCGCACCCGACCGCACCGGGTGCAGTACGACGACGTCGTGGCCGACGTGGTGGTCCGGACGACGGCGCTGGCCGAGGCCGCGGTCGCGGCGGGCGTGGACCGCGACCGGGTGCTCGTCGACCCCGGGCACGACTTCGGCAAGAACACCCGGCACTCGCTGCAGGCCACCCGGCGGCTGGACGAGCTGGTCGCCACCGGGTGGCCGGTGCTGGTGGCGCTGTCGAACAAGGACTTCGTCGGGGAGACCCTCGACGTCCCGCTGGACGAGCGGCTGACGGGCACCCTGGCGGCGACGGCGGTGAGCGCCTGGCTCGGAGCGACGGTGTTCCGCGCGCACGACGTCGCCGCGACCCGCCAGACGCTGGACATGGTGGCCTCCATCCGCGGCGACCGGCCCCCGGCGCGCACCACCCGCGGCCTGGCGTGAGACCCCTGGCGGCGACCGGCCGGCAGGCCTAGCCTGCGCCGCACCGATCGGCACAGGAGGTGGCGGCGATGAGTGGCCGGGTCGTGCACTTCGAGATCCCCGTGGACGACGGTGAGCGCGCACGGAGCTTCTACAAGGAGGCCTTCGGCTGGCAGCTGCAGGAGATGCCGGGCATGGACTACACGCTGGTCGTGACCGGCCCCAGCGGCGACCAGGGACCCACCGAGCCGGGCTTCGTCAACGGCGGGATGCTCGCCCGCAGCACCGCCGCGGCCCCGGGGCCCGTGGTCGTGGTGGACGTGGAGAGCATCGACGTCGCCCTGGAGCGGGTGAGCGACCTGGGCGGCTCGACCGTGCTCGGCAAGCAGCCGGTCGGCGACATGGGCTTCACCGCCTACGTGCGCGACCCCGAGGGCAACGTCGTCGGGCTCTGGGAGACCGCCGGCAGCTGACGGCGACCGTCCCGGACGATCAGCTCAGCTCACCGGAACGCGTCCTGGCTCACCGTCGACGGCGAGCCAGCACCCCGGACGACCAGCTGAGCTGATCGTCCTGGGCCGCGGGCCGGTGGGGGCCGCGGGCTACGTTGCCCGGCATGGCCGCCACCGGGTTCCACACCGCCGACGAGCTCAACGCCCTGCTGCCGGGCACCCTCCCGGGCCTGCTGGGGCTCACGATCACCGCGCACGAGCCCGGCCGGCTGGAGGCCGCGCTCGACGTCCGTCCCGAGCTGCTGGCGCCCAACGGCTACCTGCACGCCGCGACCGTCATCGGGCTGGCCGACACCGCGTGCGGGCTGGCCACCCGGGCGCTGCTGCCCCAGGGAGCCAGCGGCTTTACCACCATCGAGCTGAAGAGCAACTTCCTCGGCACCCTCCGCGAGGGCCGGGTCCTCACCGTGGCCACCAACGCGCACGCCGGGCGGACGACGCAGGTGTGGGACGCCGTCGTGACCGCGGAGGGGTCCGGCAAGACCATCGCGCTGTTCCGCTGCACCCAGTCCGTGCTCTGGCCGCGCTAGCACACGACCGGGTACTCGCGGGTAACCCCATGGTGACCGGGGCCACCGGGGATGTGAGACTGGCGCCACACCGACGTGCGAAGGAGTTCAACCCGTGGCGCTGGCCAGCCGTTACCCCGACGTCGAGATCCCCGACGTCTCCGTCCCCGAGTTCGTCCTCGCCGCCGGGCGCGAGAAGCCCGACGCACCCGCACTCGTCGACGGCCTCAAGGGCGACGTCATCACCCACGGCCAGCTGGCCGCCTACGTCGACCGGGTCGCCGCGGCCCTGCACGCGCGCGGCCTGCGCAAGGGCGACGTCGTCGCGATGTTCTGCCCGAACACCCCCTGGTACCCGGTGGTCTTCCACGGCATCGCCGCCGCCGGCTGCGTCATGTCGCCGATCAACTCGCTGTACACGCCCGACGAGATCGCGTTCCAGCTGCGCGACTCGGGCGCCAAGGTGCTGATCACCGTCTCGCCGTTCCTCGACCGGGTGAAGGCCGCCATCGAGACGTCCCCGGTCGACGAGGTCGTCGTCATGGACGGCGCCGAGGGCCACGCCTCGCTGGTGGACCTGCTGAGCACCGACGCCCCGTCGGTCCAGGTCGACATCGACCCGGCGAACGACCTGGTCACCCTGCCCTACTCGAGCGGCACCACCGGGCTGCCGAAGGGCGTCATGCTGACCCACCGCAACCTGGTGGCCAACGTGGCGCAGTGCCGCCCGCTCATCCAGCTGGGCGAGGACGAGCGGATCATCGCCGTCCTGCCGTTCTTCCACATCTACGGGCTCACCGTCCTGATGAACCAGGGCCTGGCGTGGGGTGGCGCGGTCGTGACGCTGCCGCGCTTCGACCTCGAGGACTTCCTGCGCACCATCCAGGACCACAAGATCACCCGAGCCTTCGTGGCGCCGCCCATCGTGCTGGCGCTGGCCAAGCACCCGCTGGTCGACCAGTACGACCTGTCGTCGCTGACCTCGATCCTCTCGGGCGCGGCCCCACTGGACGAGCAGCTGGCCCTCGCCGCCGAGAACCGGCTGCGCAAGGGCGCCGACAGCGGCGTCACGGTGGCCCAGGGCTACGGGATGACCGAGCTGTCGCCTGTCTCCCACACGACCCCCGACCTCGGTGCCGAGCCGCCGGGTGCGGCCCCGGGCTCGGTCCCGAAGGGCTCGGTCGGCTTCGCCGTCCCGAACTCCGAGTGCCGGCTGGTCGACCCGGCCACCGGTGAGGACGCCGCTCCCGGCGCGCGGGGCGAGCTGTGGGTGCGCGGCCCGAACGTCATGAAGGGCTACCTGAACAACCCCCAGGCGACGGCGGAGACGATCGACGCCGACGGCTGGCTGCACACCGGCGACGTCGCGGTCGTCGACGAGGACGGCCGCTACACCGTCGTCGACCGGGTCAAGGAGCTGATCAAGTACAAGGGCTACCAGGTGGCCCCGGCCGAGCTCGAGGCCGTGCTCCTCGGGCACCCGGAGATCGCCGACGCCGCGGTCATCGGCGTCCCCGACGAGGAGAGCGGCGAGGAACTGCCCAAGGCCTTCGTCGTCCGGGCCCCCGGCTCGACGCTCACCCAGGACGCGGTCATCGAGTACATGGCCGGCAAGGTGGCGCCGCACAAGAAGATCCGCATCGTCGAGTTCATCGAGGCGGTGCCGAAGTCCGCGGCCGGCAAGATCCTGCGCAAGGAGCTCCGCGCCGCAGGCTGAGAGAGGACCCCCCTGCCCCCGCCCCTCGTAGAAGGCCCCCTCCTCCTCACCACTCGCAGGCTCGCGGCGAGCCTCTGGACGGGGCCTGCGGGACCCTGCAGGGGGCCGCCGGAGGTCAGGCGCCGGCCGCACCCGCCGCGGCCGGCGCCCCGGCGCGTCCGGGACCCCGCCGCGCCGCCGTGACCGGCGGAACGCCGACCACCCGCTTGTAGGCCCGGGAGAAGGCGGCCTCCGACTCGTAGCCGAGGTGCCCGGCCAGCTCGCCGACCCGCGCCCCGTCGGCCAGGGCGACGGTGGCCAGGTGCATCCGCCAGCGCGCGACGTAGCGCATGGCCGGTTCCCCGGCCAGCTCGGTGAACCGGGCGGCGAACGAGGAGCGGGACATCCGGGCCTCCCGCGCCAGGCGCGTGAGCGTCCACGCCGCTCCCGGCTCCCTGTGCAGTTTCGCCACCGCGCGCCCCACCTGCGGGTCCCGCAGGGCCCGCAGCCAGCCCGGACCGGTGGCCGCGGTGTCCAGCCAGGCCCGCACGGCCTGGATGACGACGACGTCGGCGAGCCGGGTGACCACCGCCTCCGCCCCCGGCCGGTCGTGCCGGGCCTCGTCGGCGATCACCCCCAGCAGCACCGGCAGCCAGCCGCCGCGTGCCGCGTCCCGCCCGTCGACGTGCAGGACCGGCGGCAACAGGTCCAGCAGGTGCGCCGCCCCGGGCCGGTCGGGCTCCACGATGCCGCAGACCAGGCCGGTGCGGGCACCCCCACCGTCGAGCCGCAGCACCGAGTAGTGCTCCCCGAGGTACTGCTGCGGCAGCGCGTCCGCCCGACCGGCGATCCGGGCGCCCGGCCGGCTGCGCAGCAGGTGCCCCCGCCCGTGCGGCACCAGCGCCAGGTCACCGGGGCCGAGCAGCGCCCCGACGCCGTCGACCTCCAGCAGGCAGCTGCCCTCGGTGACGACGTGGAAGCTCATGCAGCCCTCGAGGGCGGGCATCTCCAGGCCCCACGGGGCGGCGACCTCCGCGCGGCAGTAGAAGGTGCCCCGGATCCGCAGGTCCGCCAGCACCCCGCCGATCGGGTCGACCGGCACCCACGGGCGGTCGGGACGCAGGCCGCGGAGCTCCCCGGTGGTCATGGGTCCACCCTCGTCAGGCCGGCACCAGGCGTCCAGGCCGTCCGGACGAACGGGCACGGACCCCGGACGCGTGGTCATGGGCCGGGCGCCTCGGGCTCGCCACTCTCGGGAGTGCCGGTCGGCGGGCCGGCACCACCGAGAGGAGCAGGGACGTGAAGGTGTCGGTCGTGGGCGCAACCGGGGGATCGGGCCGGGCGGCGGTGGAGACGCTGGCCGGCCGCGGGCACGAGGTGACCGCCTTCGCCCGCCGGGCGAGCGCGGTGTTCGGGGACCGCCCCGGGGTCCGGGCGGTGGACGGCGACGCCACCGTGCCGGGGGACGTCGGGGGCGCCGTCCGTGGGCAGGACGCCGTCGTGGTGACGCTGGGGATCAGCGAGCCCCCGCTGCGGGTGCGGCTGCTCGGCAGCGCGGGGACCGCGCCGGACGTGCGCTCCCGCGGCACCGCCACCGTGGTCGCCGCCATGGCAGAGCACGGCGTGCGGCGGCTGGTCGTCCAGTCGTCCTACGGCGTCGGGGAGACACGCGACCGGCTGCCGCTGTCCAGCAGGCTGGCGTTCGCCCTGCTGCTGCGTCCGCAGATCGCCGACCACGAGGTGCAGGAGCGGATCGTCCGCGGCAGCGGTCTGGACTGGACGCTGATGCAGCCGGTGTACCTGACCGACGGCGACGAGCCGGCGGCCCTCTCCTGCACGGGGGACGCCGAGGGGATGCGGGTGTCGCGGCGGGCGGTCGGCGGCGTCCTCGCGGACCTGGCGGAGGTCCCCGGCGACGGCCGGCGCAGCGTCGCGGTCTCCGGCGCCCGGACGGCGGGAGCACGCGGCGGCCCCGTGCCGGCCCCGCGCTGAGCCTGCAGAGAGCTGCGAGGACGGCGGCCTCCCACGGTGGGGGGCAGGGGGTCCTCCTAGGGTCGGGGCATGCGCGCGGTGACCCTCAGCGGATCCGGTGGCCCCGAGGTGCTCGGCTGGGGCGAGGTCCCCGACCCGGAACTGCGGCCCGGCGAGGTGCTCGTCGACGTCGTCGCCACCGCGGTCAACCGGGCCGACCTGCTGCAGCGGGCCGGCTTCTACCCGCCACCGCCAGGGGCCAGCGACATCCTGGGCCTGGAGTGCAGCGGGGTGGTCAGCGCGGTGGGTGAGGGCGTGACCGGCTGGTCGGTCGGCGACGAGGTGTGCGCGCTGCTGTCCGGCGGCGGATACGCCGAGCGGGTCGCCGTCCCGGCCGGGCAGCTGCTGCCCCGCCCGGCGGGCGTGGAGCTGGCCACCGCGGCGGCACTCCCCGAGGTCGTCTGCACGGTGTGGTCCAACGTGTTCATGCTCGCCCGGCTGCGCCGCGGCGACACGTTCCTGGTGCACGGCGGGTCCAGCGGGATCGGCACGATGGCCATCCAGCTGGCCGCCCGCGCCGGCGCCCGCGTGCTCACGACCGCGGGCACCCGGGCCAAGCTCGACGTCTGCCGCGAGCTCGGCGCCGAGGTCGGCATCAACTACCGCGACGAGGACTTCGTCGAGCGGGTGCTCGAGGAGACCGACGGCGCCGGCGCGGACGTCGTCCTGGACAACATGGGCGCCAAGTACCTGGCGCGCAACGTCGACGCCCTGGCCACCGGCGGGCGGCTGGTCTGCATCGGGATGCAGGGCGGCACCAAGGCCGAGCTGGACCTCGGGAAGCTGATGCGCAAGCGGGCCTCGGTGCACGCCACGACGCTGCGGTCCCGTCCGGCCACCGGGCCCGGCGGCAAGGCCGAGATCGTCGCGGCGGTGCGGCACGACGTCTGGCCCGACGTCGAGCGCGGCGTCGTCCGACCGATCGTCGACCGGCGGCTGCCGATGTCGCGGGCCGCGGAGGCGCACCGCGTGGTCGACGCCAGCGAGCACGTCGGCAAGGTGCTGCTGGTCAACGAGCCCTGAGCCCGACCGCGGACCCGGCACGGGGGTCCTCGTTCAGCGCGGGCGGAGCGCGGCGACCGCGTCGATCAGGTACCCGACCTCCTCGGCCGTGTTGTAGTGCATCAGCCCCAGCTGCACGGCGCCGCCCTCCTCGTTGGCGCCGAGCGCGTCGAACAGCTCGCGGGCGGAGAGGTCGCCGTCCCACGCGCAGATGCCGCGCCGGGACAGCTCGTGGGCCACCTGCCGCGGGCGCATCCCGGCGACGGTGAACGACAGCGCCGGGGTGGGCTGCGGGGCCGAGCCGATCACGTGCACGTGGCGCATGGCCCGCAGCGCCTGGTCCAGCCAGTCGAACAGCCCGCGCTCGTAGGCGGCCACGGCGGTCATCGAGGCCCGCAGCCGATCCCGCCGGGAGCCGGTGGCGACGTCGTCCAGCGCGGCGAGGTGCTCGACGGCGGCGGTGACGCCGGCCAGCAGCTCGTAGGCGTGTCCGCCGCTCTCGAACCGGTCGGGCACCCGGTCGGACACCGGCGCCAGCTTCTCCGGTTCCAGGTCCCCCAGCAGCGCCGGGTCGGCCACCACCGCGCCCACGCGGGGGCCGCACCACATGTCGGCGGCCAGGGCGAGGAAGTCCGCGCCCAGCAGCCCGACGTCGAGCAGGTCGTGGGCGGCGGCGTGCGTCCCGTCGACGAAGACCAGCGCGCCCACCGCGTGCGCCCGCCGGGCGATCGCCGCGACGTCCGGGCGGGTGCCGATGGCCGAGCTGGCCGCCGTCACGGCGACCAGCCGGGTGCGCGGGCCGAGCAGCTCGTCGTACTGCCAGTCGGGCAGCTCGCCGGTCTCGATGTCCACCTCTGCCCAGCGCACCCCCACGCCGGCGCGGGTGGCCAGCTCGACCCACGGCCGCACGTTGGCGTCGTGGTCCAGCCGGCTGACCACGACCTCGTCGCCGGGCCGCCAGGTGCGCGCCAGCGCGCGGGCGAGGGTCCAGGTCAGCCGCGAGGGGTCCGGCCCGAGGACGACGCCGGTGGAGACCCCGCCGACCAGGTCAGCCACGGCGGTGCGGGCGCTGGCTACCAGCCCCTCCGCGCGGGCGGACGCCGGGAACACCCCGCCGCGGTCGGCCACCGGCACCCGCATGGCCTGGGACACCGCCAGCACGACGTTCTCCGGGAGCAGGGCGCCGGCCGGCCCCTCGGCGTGCACCAGACCGTCGGAGAGACCCGGGAACAGGCCCCGGACACGGGCGACGTCCAGCCGCCCCTCCCCCGGTCCCATGGGCCTCGACACTAGCGTTGCCCCGCCCGACCGGAGGGGGCCCGGTACCACCCCGGCAGGCCCGCCCGGCGCCGGGGAGGATGGGGACATGACCGCACCTGACAACGGCAGTGGACGCCCCCAGCAGGTCGTCGTCGTCGGCCCCGACGGCCGGCCCGTCGGCACGATGCCCGTGCCCGACACCGGAGCCGTTGCTGCGGACGGCGGCGGTGCCGACAACGGCAGCATCGGCGACATGGTCGAGCAGCCGGCGAAGGTCATGCGGATCGGCACGATGATCAAGCAGCTGCTCGAGGAGGTCCGCGCCGCGCCGCTGGACGACGCCAGCCGCAACCGGCTGCGCGACATCCACGCCTCCTCGATCCGCGAGCTCGAGCAGGGGCTGGCCCCGGAGCTGCGGGAGGAGCTGGAGCGGATCACGCTGCCCTTCAGCGAGGGCGAGACCCCGTCGGACGCCGAGCTGCGCATCGCCCAGGCCCAGCTCGTCGGCTGGCTGGAGGGCGTCTTCCACGGCATCCAGACCGCGCTGTTCGCCCAGCAGATGGCCGCCCGCGCCCAGCTGGAGGAGATGCGCCGCCGGGCCCTCCCCGGCGGTTCGCAGCCGGCGCCGGGGCCGCACCCGCACCCGGGCGGCGGCCAGTACCTGTAGACGGCGTCGAGTGGCGGGTTGCCGTGGTCTCCGTGCGGATGGGACCACGGCAACTCGCCACTCGGTACCGGACGGGCGGTCCTCAGACCAGCGGGAGGTGCTTGACCACCCGGGCCGCGATACGGCCCGCTCGCCGCCACTCCGCGACGGGCGCCCCGGCCGGCGTCGCGGCCACCGGCCTGCGCTCGGGCAGCGTGCCGTGGTGGACGGCGGCGGCCCCTGCGGCGTCCAGGCCGATGCCCACACCCAGCCGGGACTCCGCGGCGGCGGCGTGGGCCAGGGCGGTGGCGTCGGACACCCCGGGGACGTCCTGGACGTCGGTGGGCACGCCCTCCTCCTCGACACCGGCGCAGACCTGGCGCAGCACCGCGGCCGGGGCCCCGGGGTGTCGGTACACCAGCACGGCCGGCCGCGGGCCCGGCTCGGTCACCGGGCCTCCGCGGCGACGAGAGCGGCGGCGTGTGCCCGGACCAGGCCGGACGCGACCGCGTTGCGGGGCCCCTCGGTGCCGAGCACGTTGCCCGTCCCGCACACCACCCCGTGGGGGGCCAGCGCGTCGGCGATCAGGTCGGGGATCTCGAAGTCCAGGGCCGACCCGCCCAGCAGCACGACGAAGTCCAGGGCGCGGAGGTTGGCACCCGGCGCCACCTGGCGCAGCGCCCGCAGCGCGTTCACCACGAACACCCGGCGCTTCGCCTCGCGGCGCACCCGCCGGACGTGGTCCAGGCCGTGCCGGGTCGGGACCGGCGCGGGCCCGTCGGGGGTCAGCACCACGACCCGGGCGAAGACGTGCGGCGGCAGCGGCTCGTCGACGAACTCCACCGTGCCGTCCTCGTGGCGCAGGTGGAAGAAGCTCTCGACCTTGCCCAGCGGGTACCGCTTGACGCCCTCGGCGGCCTCGCGGTCGTCGAGGGCGAGCTCCGAGTCGATCAGCTTGGTGACCAGCTCCCCGGCGCCGGCCACGTGCACGGCCGTGCACTCGCCCTCCCGGGTGAGCAGGGCGGCGTCGGTCGAGCCGCCGCCCAGGTCCAGCACGGCGACCGGCCGGTCGACGCCCGGGGTGGTGAGCGCGCCGCCCACCGCCATCTCCCCCTCGACGCCGCCGATCTCGGCCGCGGCCCCCAGCTGCCGGGACACCTCGTCGGCGACCAGCTGCATGCGGCTGCGGCTGGTGCTCACCATCGCCGCCAGCGCGACGGCGTTCTCCAGGGCCACCTCGCCGGCCAGCCCGCCGCGCACCTCGGCCGGGACGAAGGTGTCGACGGCGAGCACGTCGCGGATCGCGATCTCCGACGCCGGGACGTCGGGCTGCCCGGCGACGTCCATGACGTCGACCATCGTGTCGCGCACCTGGGCGAGCATGCCGCCGACGTGGGTGCCCGGCTCGCCGCGCGCGTCGTCCAGGGGCTGCACGCGGGCGACGGTGTCCATGATCGCCTCGGCCCCGGCGTCGACGTCCACCCGGAGGGTCTTGCCGGCGCCGTGCAGCACGAGTTCGCCCACCGGGATCCGGCGGTCGGTCACGTCCCCGGTCGGGGTGCGCACCACCACGGCCGACCGGTTGCCGGTGAGCGCCCGTGCGACCGGGGAGACCTGCCGGGTCTGGGCGGGGTCCAGCCCGAACACGGTGGCCAGCCCGTAGGAGTTCGACAGCGTCCGGATCGTCCGCCCCGGCGCCGCCACCTCGACGGCGGCCAGCATGCCCAGCGGGACGCGCTCCACCGCCGCGACCTCGTCCACCACGGGGATCGGCCGGTCCAGCCGGTTGGTGACCAGCACCGCGTCGTCCCCCGCCAGGACGGCGGCGACCACCACCACCCCCCGCCGGACGGCGGCGTTCACAGTGGCGGCGACGTCGTCGAAGTCCTCCCCGGCCGAGACCACGCACACCACGGGCTCGCCGGGCGCCTGCTCGTCCAGCGCACCGAGCGGCACGGTCGTGCCGACGCCCAGCCCCTCGCCGCCGGGGGTCGCCGGGTTGTGCCCGATCATCGTCGACTCGGTGATGATCGTCTCGGTGATCGTCTCCATGGCCAGGCCGCTGATCACCGGCGTGGCCTCGTTGAGCAGGACGGTGTGGACATCGTCGACGCGTCGCCCAGCCCGGTCCAGGGCGCCCCGGATGGCGGTCAGCGCCCCGGCCGTGTTGTCCGGGGTGCCCTTGACGCCCGTCGTCCGGGTCAGGGCGGTCGCCAGGTGGCTGACCGCCCCGTCCGGGCCGATCGAGGCCAGGCTGGCCTCGGTCGTCGAGTTGCCGATGTCCACGCCGACGACCAGCCGCACCGGCGGGCGGGCGGGATCGAGCGCGGTCACGTCAGCCGGCGCGTTCCCGTCCGAAGACGGGTTCCACCTCGACCGCGGGACGGCCGGCCTGGATGCACTCGAACTCCTTGAGGTGCAGCAGCGCGGCCTTGGCCTGCCACCGGGGTCGGGCCATCTGGTCGTTGCGCGTCGGTACCGGCTGCGGCGACTCGCCCTTGGCGTACTGCGCGGCGTTCGAGCCGATCTGCCGGAAGACCTCGGGGTCCAGCAGCGGGGACTGCGGGAACAGCTCGAGGTTGCTCAGCCGGGCCAGGTCCTTCTGGTGGATCATCGTCGTCCCGCGGGAGAGGATCCCCACGGCGATGCCCGACCCGGACAGCTTCGCGCCGGTGTGCGCGATCGCCGCCAGATCGGCGGTGTCCCACACCCGGATGACGCGCGCGGTGATCCCCTGCTCCTCGATGCCGGCGAGCACCTGGCGCAGCACCTCGGCGTGCGGCACGTCGACGATGGTCTTGGTGAAGTGCCCGGCGAAGGCCGGTGACACCGCGACCACGACCTCGTCGGGGCGGGTGCCGCGGCCGGCCGGGCCGACCTCGCGGAGGCTGAGCGTGCGCCCGGACTGCGCGGGCGCCGGCGTGGCAGTGGTCATCTCTCAGCCCACCTCGGTCTCGGGGTTCTCGGCGGAGGTGACGTGGCGGAGCCGCTTGAGCTCCTCCCAGCGCTCCCCCGCCAGCCGGTAGCCGGTGCCCGGGCCGGCGTAGTCGTTGACGTCGTTGATCGCCGACAGCGGCGTGAAGTCGGCGGTGAGCACCGCCGAGGTCTGCAGCAGGTCGCCGGAGACCCGCTGCCGGAGCACGTTCAGCAGGCTCTGCGCCACGTCGGAGAAGCCGGTCGTCTCCAGCCCCTTCACCAGGTCCAGCCCGGTGATGCCGCGCTCCATCACCGACTGCGCGCCCTTGAGGTCGGACAGCACGTCGCGCAGTGGGTAGTCGTTCGAGGAGTCGGCGTAGGTGGCCGCCTCGACCTCCTCGTCGGTGATCGCGGGCAGGTCCAGGTGGGCGAACAGCGCCTGCAGCGCCCGCGCCGCCTTGTTGCGGGCCTGCAGGACCTCGGCCTCCCGGACGTGCCGCAGCCCGCCGTCGACCTGCAGGTCGCGCTGGATGGTGTTCCAGTCGTCGTAGTCCTCGGTGTCGAAGTTCGACCCGGCGAACATGTTGTCGGCGTTGGGCACCGCCGAGTAACCCGAGCAGACGAAGTCGGTGCCGGGGAGCAGCTGGGGCATCAGGCGCGCGGTCCGGCGCATCGACGAGTGCGAGAAGGACTGGTCGTTCCCGGAGGCGCACTCGAGGTCGACCATGCTCGCCACCAGGTTCTCGGCGGCGACCGCGCGGATCCCGCCCGGCACGGCCCCCGGGACGCCGATGCAGCTGATCGAGCCGTTCTGCAGCCCCTGCACCCCGGCCCCCTTGGCCATGAGGATGCAGCGGATCTCCAGGTACAGCATCGACCGGCCCTCGGCGTTGCCCATCTGCACCTCCGAGCCGGTGCCCGAGGTGAAGCGCATCTTGATCCCGCGCGAGGCGTAGGCCGACGCGAGGAACGCCTTGGACCAGGGGGTGTCGTCGCCGTCGACGAACACCGACTCGGTGCCGTAGATCGAGATCGTCTCGGCGTAGGCGGTGATGCCGCGCATGCCGAGCTCGAGCTCGGTCGCCTCCTCCAGCGCGCACTGGGTCAGCACGCCACCGCGTCCGACCTGGGCACCGACCTGCAGCGCGATGGCGACCAGCGGGGCGTAGCGCACCACCCCGAGGGTGGTCTCCAGCTCGGCGAACCCCCGGAGGGCTCCCTCCGCGGCGTCCGCGGCGACCTGCACGGGGTTGTCCCGCGCGCTCGTGGAGTGCGCCTGGTTGGCCGGCGTGCGGCGGGCCCGCATCTTCTGCATCGCCTGCATGATCTCGACGACGTTCATCAACTTGACGACGTCGAGGATCTTGGCCGGCGTGAGGCCTCGGGTCACCGCGAGGATCTCGCCGCGGGAGACCCCCGGGTCGATGAGCATCCGCGCGATCTGCCCCGAGGGGATCGCCATGGACTGCTCGGCCGAGGCGACGTCGATCGCGTGGTTGGCGATGAAGGTGTCCATGAAGTCGAAGTCGGCGCGGCTCCTGCCGTCGAGCTCGACGATGCGGCCGTCCTCCACCCGGACGCTCGGAGCCGGGTCGAAGTCGCTCTCCATCGCGACGAGACCCTTCTCGGGCCACTCCTCGACGAACCCGTCGAGGTTGACCGGGCGGCTCTCGAGGACCTCGGTGCGGATCGATGGCCGGGGCTCGGTGGTGGTCATGGGCGGGACGTCCCCTCTCGGTCCTGGGTCACGGGTCAGCCGACGTCGGCCGTCGGGCGGGCGAGGAGGTCCCGGCGCGCGTAGACCTCGGCGGCCTCCCGGACCAGAGCCGCGCAGACCGGCGCCCCGTAGGTGCCCTCCAGGCGGTCGGCCAGCTCGGCGAGCTGCGCGGCGCTGGACGCGCGGGGGCGCAGCGCGTTGTACATGGCGAGGACCTCGTCGTCGGGGATGGCCGTCATCTCGGCCGCCCGGCGGAAGTTCGCCGCCAGCTGCGGCCGGCCGCTCGCGTCGGCGAGCTGGGCCTGCAGCTGGAGGGTCTCGGGGGCGATCCGCAGGTCCTCGGCCGACAGCTCGCCGGAGACCACCGCGTCCATGGTCAGTGCCGTGATCGGCTTGCCCGTGGGGGTGCGCAGCAGCTCCGGGCGGTTGATCGACAGGGGGTAGTCCGCAGTGGTCAGCGCGGGAGTCGGATCGGTCATCGACGGCTCGCTCCTGGGTCGGTCCGCATCGTCGCGCCACTGTGGCACGCGCCACGTTGCACCGACGTTGCTCCGCCGCCGGTTCGGCGCGGGCCCGTCCGTCCGGACAGGGGCGACCTGCCCGACCGGAGAGGTGCCCGGTCCTCCCCCGTGCGGTTGGCTCCCGGCATGAGCGCCTCGCTGACGTACGAGTCCGCCCGCCGGGTCCTGGACGCCGGGATCGCCTGCGCCGAGGAGATCGGGCAGCCGATGAACATCGCCGTGGTCGACGACGGCGGGCACCTCCTGGCCTTCGGGCGGATGGACGGCGCCATCAGGGCGAGCATCGACATCTCCACCCGCAAGGCGGTCACGTCCATCCTCATGGCCCTCCCCACGGAGGCCCTGATGCCGCTGGTGCAGCCGGGTGCCGAGCTCTACGGCCTCGAGCAGACCGCCGGTGGCCTGGTGGCGTTCGGCGGTGGCGTGCCGCTGTACCGCGACGGTGAGATCGTCGGGGCCGTCGGCGTCAGCGCCGGGACGGTGGAGCAGGACGTCACCGTGGCGAAGGCTGCCGCCGCCGCGCTGGAGGGCTGAGGCCGGGCCCTGCGGCTTCTCTTGCTGGCCGGACGGGCATGGGCGATGATCCGCGGCGTGCCGACGCCGCTCGCCCCTGAGGATGTCCGGGGGTGAGATGACCCGTTCCGCGCGGCTCCGGCGCCCCTGCACCGGCGCCCCGGGCACCGATCCCGCCGCTCACGCCAAGCAGCTGGCCGAGACCTTCGACGCCGTGCTCGGGAGCGATCCGGTCCGGCGGGCCCCACGTCCAGTGGTCTCGGCGTCCTGGGAGCGCAGCCTCGCGGCCCGGGTCGACCCCGACCACCGGACGCCGCCGGTGGTGCACGCCCCCGACGAGCTGCGCGACATCCGGTCGGCCCACCCGCTGAACGCCGTCCTGCCCCTGTTGCGGGGCAGCCTGGCGGGCATCGCCGAGGAGGCGGTGCACCTCATGCTCGTCACCGACGCCGACGGTCACGTCCTGTGGCGGGAGGGTGCGGTCGAACTGCTCACGCCGGCCGACCGGGTGGGACTGTTCCCGGGCACGGACTGGAGCGAGGCGGCCATCGGGACCAACGCGATGGGCACCACGCTCGCGGTGGACGCGCCGGTGCAGATCCACTCCGCCGAGCACCTGGTCCGCACGTACCACTCCTGGACCTGCGTGGCCGCGCCGGTGCACGACCCCGACACCGGGGCGGTCCTGGGCGCGGTCGACGTCAGCGGCCCGCTGCGGTCGATGCACCCGTCACTGGCGCAGCTGGTCGCCACGACCGCGCACCTGGCGGAGACCGAGCTCCGGGTGCGGTTGGCCGTGGCCGACCAGCGCTTCGTCCTGCGGAACAGCCCCCACCTGGCGCACCTGGGGGGTGCGCCGGGCGCGCTGGTCACCCCGACCGGGCGGGTGCTGGCCGCCGACCCGGCCGGCGGGTGGCCCGACCGCGTCGAGCTGGACGGCGCGACCGAACGCCTCCTGCTGCCCGACGGCCGGGAGGTGCTGGTGGAACCCCTCGCCGAGGGCTACCTGCTCCGGGCGTCGCCGCGTTCCTCCCGCGCTCAGGGCCCGGCGCGCACGGCGGCGCTCTCGCTGAGGTCCACCGGCAACGGCACGCCCAGCGCGGTGCTCGACGGCCGCCCCATCCCCCTCCCGCTGCGCGCGGCGGAGATCCTGACCGCTCTGGTCGTCCACCCCGAGGGCCTCACCGCGGAGCAGTTGGCCTACCTGCTCTACGGGGACGACGGCAACCAGACGACCGTGCGGGTCCAGGTGCGCAGGTTGCGGGCGCTTCTCGGTGCCGACGTGCTGCGGACCCGGCCCTACCGGCTCGTGGGGGCGGTGGACAGCGACTTCGGGTCGGCCCGCCGGGCCCTGCGGACCGGGCAGGTGGCCGCCGCCCTGCGGGCGTGCGCCGGTCCGCTGCTGCCGCGGTCGGACGTGACGGAGATCCGCCAGCTCCGTGAGGAGCTGACCGCCGGGCTCCGGTCCGCGGTGCTGGCCACCCGCGACGTCGGGCTGCTGCACACCTTCGCCGTACACCCCCTCGGCGAGGACGACCTCGACGTCCACGAGCGCCTGCTCGACCTCCTGCCGGCCGGTGACCCGCGGGCGGCCGGGATGGCCCTGCGGGCGGCCCGCCTCCGCGCCGAGTGACAGCGGTGTGCTGATCGGTTGACGGTTCGTGCCGGCCTAGCGGCGAGATCGGCGGTGCCGCACGGTCACCGGCCGCGAAGGGTGCGAGACCGCCGATCTCGCGCCAGGTGCTGCCACCGAGCCGCTGACACGGCGTCTCCGATGACCGGCCGCGTCGTGATCATCGGCGTCACAGACTGGCGAGGAAGGCCGCGACCCCGTCGTCCTCGTTGGTGCCGGTCACGTCGGTGGCCGCGGCCAGCAGGTCGGCGTGGGCGTGCGCCATCGCCACGGCCCGGCCGCCGCCCTCGCGCACCCAGTCGAAGGCGGCGATGTCGTTGGGCATGTCGCCGAAGACGACGACGTCCTCGGGGCCGACGCCGTGCTCGGCGGCCACCTTGGCGATCCCGGTGGCCTTGGTGACGCCCCGGGCGGAGATCTCGGCGAGCGCGTCGGTGGAGGAGTTGGTGACCGTGGCGCGGTCGCCCACCACCCGCTCCACCAGCGCGACGAACTCGTCCCGCGGCAGCGCCTCGTGCCGGGCCAGCAGCTTGGCCACGGGGGCGGACACCATCTCCTCCAGCGTCGCCACCGCCACGCCGGGCGCGTCGACGTCCCACCGCGGCTGGTAGACCGGCTCGTGGCGGAACTCCAGGCCGTACTCGACGGCGAACCAGGTGTCGGGCTGGTGCCGGCGCAGCTCGGCGGTCACCTCCTGGAGCACCTCCGGCTCCAGCGCGTCCTCCTCGAGCACCTCGAAGCCGGCCAGGTCCAGCAGGACGGCGCCGTTGCAGCACACCGCCGTGCCGTGGCGCAGCACCTCGCGGATGCGGACCATCCAGCGCGGCGGCCGGCCGGTCGCGAGCACGACCGGCACGCCCTCGGACCGCCACCGCTCCAGCTCGGCCACCGTCGCCGCGCTGACGGTGTCGTTCCCGCGCAGCAGGGTGCCGTCCATGTCGGTGGCGATGAGCCGGGGCTTCCAGTCAGACACCCGGCCGCCTCCCGTCGAGCACGGCCTCCAGGTAGCGCGCGACGCCGTCGACGTCGTGCCCGCTGGTGAGCAACGGGGTGGCCGCCCGGACCGCGGGGTGCGCGTTGGCCACCGCGACCGCCCGGCCGCCGGCGTCCCGCACCGCCTCGATCATCGGCAGGTCGTTGGGCATGTCCCCGAAGACCAGCACGTCGCCGAACCCGACGCCGTAGCGCTCCAGCGCGATCGCCAGGCCGGTCGCCTTGGTGATCCCCGGCGGCAGCACCTCGATGAACCCCAGCCCGGCGTGGGTGACCTCGGCCCGGGACGGGTCGACCACCTCGCGGGCCCGGGCCAGCAGCTCGTCCTGACCGAGGGTCTGGGAGCGGAGGAACACCTTGAGCACCGCCCCGGTGGGCAGCACCTGGTGCCGTGGCAGCAGGTGCGCCGGCTCCGGGTAGGGCCAGTCGAAGCCGTGCTGGACCCGCAGCGGGGAGTGCACCTCGCCCTGCTCCGCGGCGTCCTCCACGGCGATGATGAGCTCACCGGCGACCGACTCGATCCGCTCGATCACCGCGGTCGCCTGCTCGCGCGGCAGGCCCACCGTGCGCAGCACCTCGTCGCGCTCCAGGTCGACGACGAAGCCGCCCTGCGCCAGCACGGCGATGCCCCGCCCGTCGAGGGCCGCGCGGACGCTGTCGAACAGCCGCGGACCGCGGCCGGTGACACCGACGACCGGGATGCCGGCGTCCCAGCACGAGGTCAGCGCCGCCCGGGTGCGTGCGCTGACCTCGCCGTCGGAGCTGAGCAGCGTGCCGTCGAGGTCGCTGGCGACCAGCTTGGGCCGCCAGGTGCCGAGGTCGCCGAGCTCGACGACGTCGTCCGCCCGGGCGCCCGCGGTACCGGTGCTGGGCAGCACGCCCGGCCGGTCAGCCGTCATGCGCCCGGCGCCGGAGCGGGGGCCACGAGCGTCATGCCGGGGGTGAGGGCCTCGACACCACCCAGCCAGGGGCGCAGCGCCTTCGGCACGGACACCGACCCGTCGGCGCGCTGGTGCACCTCGAGCAGGCAGGCGATGGTGCGGGCGATCGCGCACAGCGTGCCGTTGAGCGTGGCCGCGGTCTGGTTCTTCCCGTCGGCGTCCCGGTAGCGGGTGCCCAGGCGCCGCGCCTGGAAGGTGGTGCAGTCGGAGGTCGAGGTGAGCTCCCGGTAGGTGCCCTGGGACGGGAACCAGGCCTCGATGTCGTACTTGCGGGCGGCGCTGGTGCCGAGGTCGCCGGCGGCGATGTCGACCACCCGGTAGGGCAGCTCGAGGGCCTGCAGGAACTGCTCCTCCCAGGCCAGCAGCCGCAGGTGCTCATCCGCGGCCTCCTCCGGCCGGCAGAAGCTGAACATCTCGACCTTGTCGAACCAGTGCACGCGGATGATGCCGCGGGTGTCCTTGCCGTAGGAGCCGGCCTCGCGGCGGAAGCAGGAGGACCAGCCGGCGTAGCGCAGCGGCCCCGCGGACAGGTCGAGCACCTCGTTGCTGCGCATGCCGGCCAGCGCCACCTCGGAGGTGCCGACGAGGTAGAGGTCGTCGCGCTCGACGCGGTAGACCTCCTCGTCGTGCTCGCCGAGGAAGCCGGTGCCCTCCATCGCCTCGGGCCGCACCAGGGCGGGGGCGACGACGGGGGTGAACCCGGCCGTGACCGCCTGGCCGATCGCCAGCTGCGCCAGGGCGAACTCCAGCATCGCGCCCGGGCCGGTGAGGAAGTAGAAGCGGGCGCCGGAGACCTTGGCCCCGCGCTCCGTGTCGATCGCGCCGAGCGCCTCGCCGATCTCCAGGTGGTCGCGCACCGGGAAGTCGTAGGTCGGCACCTCGCCCACGGTGCGCAGGGTCACCGCGTCGTCCTCACCGCCGGACGGGACGCCGTCGTGGACGACGTTGGGGATGCGCAGGTGCGCCTGGCGCAGCGCCGCGTCGGCCGCCCGCAGCGCCTCCTCGGCGTCCTTGACCTCGGCGGCGAGCGCCCGGGCCCGCTCGAGGACGGCGGGCCGCTCCTCCGGGCCGGCCTTCTTCACCGCCTGGGAGGCCGCCTTCTGCTCGGCGCGCAGGTCGTCGGCGCGCTTGACCGCCTCGCGGCGGGCGGCGTCGGCGGCCAGCAGCTCGTCGACCCGGGACTCGTCGGCCCCGCGGGCTCGCTGGCTGGCCTTGACGAGGTCGGGGTGCTCACGCACCAGGCGCAGGTCGATCACCGTTCGATCGTAGGTGCCCGGTGTGGGCAGCCCCGCCGCGCGGGCGGCGCTCCCCCACATCGGGTCGGTCGACGGGGCGCACCGTCGGGACGGGTACGCATCCGACGCCCATCCGGCCGCGGAAGGATACGACGACAGAGGGGAGGCCACGTGACGTCACACCCCACCCCCGGCGCCCGGGGTCGATGGGTCCTGCTGGCCACCGCGATCGCCCAGGCGGTCGCCCCGCCGTTCGCGGGCTTCGACCAGGGGTCGGGCAGCGACCCGGTGGTCGTCCCGCCCGGACCCTTCTTCGCCATCTGGGGACCGGTCGTCCTCGGTTGCCTGGCCGCGGCCGTGTGGGGGCTGCCGCTGCGGCGGGCGACCGTCGAACCGTGGCGGCGGATCCAGCTCCCCCTGTCCCTGGCCCAGGTCGGCTTCGTCGCCTGGCTGGTGGCCGCGGCCCGGCTCCCGGCGCTGACCCTGCCGGTCTTCGTGGGCATGCTCGTGGCCCTCGTCTCCTGCCTGCGCACGATCGTGACCACGCCCACCGATCCGGGAACCCGGGTCCTGCTCGGCGGCAGTGTCGGCCTCTATGCCGGGTGGGCCAGCGCCGCCGTCTGGGTCAACGCGGCCACGCTCCTGCCCGAGCGGCTCGCCGACGGCACAGCCGCGCCCGGCCTGCTCCTGGCCGGGGCCGCCCTCACCGCCGCGGTCGTCGCCTGGCGGGTGCACGGGCAGCCGGCCTTCGTGCTGGCCGCTGGCTGGGCGCTGCTCGGCGCGCTGGTCTCGAGCCTGGGGGCGGGCGCGACGGTCCTGGGAGCGGTCGCCGGGGCCGGGCTGGTCGCCGTGGCCGCCGTCGCGCTGCTCGCGGTCCGCCGTCCCGCCTGAGGGCGGCGGGCCCGGCGCACCCGGACGGGACCGCGGCCCCGCGCCGTGCGGGACAATGGTCGTCATGCGTTTCCTGGGTGGCACGCGGCCGGCGACCGACCTGACCTACGCCGACGTCTTCATGGTGCCCAACCACTCGACCGTGGGGTCGCGGCTCGAGGTCGACCTGACCACGCCCGACCGGGTGGGGACGACGATCCCGGTCGTCGTCGCCAACATGACCGCGATCTCCGGACGGCGGATGGCCGAGACCGTCGCCCGCCGCGGCGGCGTGGCCGTGCTGCCGCAGGACATCCCGGCCGACGTCGTCGCCGAGGTCGTCGCGTGGACCAAGGCCCGCCACCCGGTCTACGACACCCCGATCACGCTCTCGCCGACCTCCACCGTCGCCGAGGCGCTGTCGCTGCTGACCAAGCGGGCGCACGGGATCGTCGTGGTGGTCCAGGACGGCGTCCCGGTCGGCGTGGTCACCGACGGCCAGTGCCAGGGCGTGGACCGGTTCACCCAGCTGTCCCAGGTGATGACCGAGGACCCGCTCACCGTCCCCGCCGGCACCGACCTGCCCAAGATCTTCGACGTCCTCTCCGGGGAGCGGGTCAGCGCGGCGCCGGTGGTCGAGGGCGACCGGCTGGTCGGCGTCATCACCCGCAAGGGCGCGCTGCGCTCGGCGCTCTACCAGCCGGCCGTCGACGCGCAGGGCCGGCTGCTCACCTCCGCCGCCGTCGGCATCAACGGCGACGTGGCGGGCAAGACCGCCGCGCTGCTGGCCGCCGGTGTCGACGTGCTCGTCGTCGACACCGCGCACGGCCACCAGGAGAAGGCGGTGGAGGCGGTCCGCGCGGCCCGCTCGGTGGCCGGGACGACGCCGGTCGTCGCCGGCAACGTGGTCACCGCCGAGGGCACCCGCGACCTGATCGAGGCCGGGGCGGACGTCGTCAAGGTCGGCGTGGGCCCCGGCGCCATGTGCACCACGCGGATGATGACCGGTGTCGGGCGGCCGCAGTTCTCCGCCGTCGAGGAGTGCGCCGCCGCGGCCCGGGCGCTGGGCAGGCACGTGTGGGCCGACGGCGGGGTCCGGCACCCGCGCGACATCGCCCTCGCGCTGGCCGCCGGCGCGGCCAACGTGATGGTCGGCTCCTGGTTCGCCGGCACCTACGAGAGCGCCGGCGACATCCACGACGACGGCTCCGGCCGGCTGTACAAGGAGTCCTTCGGCATGGCCTCGGCCCGCGCGGTCAAGGCCCGGACGGCGACCCAGAGCGGCTTCGACCGGGCCCGCGCCGGCCTGTTCGAGGAGGGCATCTCCTCGTCGCGGATGTACCTGGACCCGGCCCGGCCCGGCGTCGAGGACCTGATCGACCAGATCGTGGCGGGCGTGCGGTCGTCGTGCACCTACGCCGGGGCGCGCACCGTCGACGAGCTGCACGAGCGCGCGGTGCTGGGGGTGCAGAGCTCGGCGGGCTACGAGGAGGGCCGCCCCCTGCCCACCTCCTGGTGAGGCCGCTCCCCCTCCCGGTGTTCGAGGAGCTGGTCGCCGACGCCCTCGACCAGGTGCCGCCGGAGCTGATGGCGCTGATGGACAACGTCGTCGTCCTGGTGGAGGACCGCAACGCCGACGAGCCGGACCTCCTCGGCCTCTACGAGGGGTACGCGCTGACCGAGCGCGGCTGGGAGTACGGCGGCGCGCTGCCGGACCGGATCATGGTCTACCGCGAGGCGATCTGCGACATCTGCTCGACCGCCGAGGAGGTCGTCGAGGAGGTGACGATCACCGTCGTCCATGAGATCGCGCACCACTTCGGCATCGACGACGACCGGCTGCACGAGCTGGGCTGGGGCTAGCCGGCGGTTTCCGCGGAAACCGCCGGGAGGGCGCCGCGTAACGTGATCAGGCGTGGCTGAGGGGAAGGGCAGCGGGCTGCCGATCAAGATGCTGCACGACCGCATCCTGGTGGCGCTGCGGCGGGAGGACGGCGAGCGGCGGTCCACCGGCGGCATCCTCATCCCGGCGACCGCCCAGGTGGCCAAGCGGCTGGTGTGGGGCGAGGCGCGCGGCGTCGGCTCCAGCGTCCGCCAGGTGAAGGTCGGCGACCAGGTGCTCTTCTCCCCGGAGGACCAGCACGAGGTCGAGGTGCACGGCGAGGAGCTGGTCATCCTGCGCGAGCGGGACGTGCACGCCGTCGCGGCCGAGCGGATCGAGGAGTCCACCGGCCTCTACCTCTGAGCCCGGCACAGGAGGCGACACCCCTCCCGGGCCCCGGACCCGTGGGTGTGGCCTCCTACACCTGGTGCGGCGCAGCCCGGGCGTGGCGCTCGACCACCGCCGTCGCCTCCGAGAGGAACCGGTGGACGACGGCGAGCTCCTCGTCGCTGAACCCCGCCATCGCGTCCAGCAGGTCGCGGTTCAGCGCGCCGAAGAACTGCCCACCGGCGGCCATCGCGCTCTCCGAGATCTCCAGGGCGACCCGCCGCCGGTCCTCCGGGTCACGCACCCGGCGCACGTGGCCCACCCGCTCCAGCCGGTCGAGCAGCGCGGTCACCGAGGCCGAGCTGAGGTCGACCGCCTGACCCAGTGCCCCTGCGGTCAGCGCCTCGCCGCGGCGGGCGGCGTCCATGATCGCCACCAGCGCCCGGACGTCGGTGCGGCCGAGCCCGTGCAGCGTCGCGAACCGCTGCCCCACGGCGTCGAGCTCCACGCTGAGCCGGCGCAGCAGCAGGGCGACCTCCTGGCGCTCGTCGCCGCCCATCGGCACCTCCGCTTGTGCTCCGCCTGGCCTCTCCCTATTGTCTCGATCGTCGAGATTATCGAACGTCGAGGGATGTCATCATGACACGCTGGCGCTGGCTGCTCCCCGCACTCGTCCTCCTGCTGTGGATCGGCGGCGCCGGTCCGCTCTCCACGCTGAGCGCGCAGCTGACCGGGCTGCAGGAGAACGACACCGCCGCCTTCCTCCCCGACAGCGCCGAGTCGACGCGGGTCGCCGAGCTGCAGCAGGGCTTCGCCCCGACCGAGTCGATCCCCGCGATCCTGCTGTGGGAGAGCACCGGCGGGCCGCTGGAGCCGCGGACCCTCGCCGCCATCGGCGAGCGGGTCCAGGAGGCGGCCCGCGTCGCCGACGAGGCCGGCGCCCTGGCCGGGCAGCCCTCCCCGCCGGTCCCGTCCCAGGACGGCGAGGCGGTGCAGGCCATCCTGCCGGTCACGCCGGACGTCGGCGACGAGATCGTGGCGCTGGTCGAGGACCTGCGGTCGGCGATCCCGGTCGAGGGCACGGACGCCTTCGTCACCGGTCCCGGCGGGATCTTCGCCGACTTCGCCAACGGCTTCGCCGGGATCGACGGCCTCCTCCTGCTCGCCGCGTTCGGCGTCGTCCTGCTCATCCTGCTGGTCGTCTACCGCAGCCCGATCCTGCCGTTCCTGGTGATCGGCACCGCCGGCCTGGCGCTCACCGCCGGGAACGCGGTCGCCTTCCTGCTGGCCGACGCGGGGCTGATCACCGTCAACGGCCAGAGCCAGGGCATCGCCTCGATCCTGGTCGTGGGCGCGGCCACCGACTACGGCCTGCTGCTGGTCGCCCGCTACCGCGAGGAGCTGCGTCGCGAGCAGTCGAAGTACGCCGCCATGCGCACCGCGCTGCGCCGGTCCTGGGAGCCGATCGTGGCCTCCGGTGCCACCGTCGTCCTGGGCGTGCTGTGCCTGCTCTTCTCCGACCTGGCCTCCAACCGCGGCCTCGGGCCGATCTCCGCGGTCAGCGTCACGCTCTCGGTCGTCGCCGCGCTGAGCTTCCTGCCGGCCGCGCTGGTGCTGCTCGGCCGCGCCGCCTTCTGGCCGTTCCGGCCGCGGTTCGGCGTCGAGCCGCCGCAGGGCCGCGGCTGGCAGCGGGTCGCCACCGCGGTGGGACGGCGTCCGCGCCGCGTGCTCGCCGCGAGCACGCTGGCACTGGTCGCGGCGGCCGTCTTCGCCCCCAGCTACGACGCCTCGGGCATCACCTTCTCCGACGCCATCCAGGGCGAGTCCAACGCCGTCGACGGGCAGGAGGCCCTCGGCCGGCACTTCGACGCCGGCTCCGGCAGCCCGACGGTGGTGGTGACGCCGGAGGCGACGTGGCCGGCGGTGGCCGAAGCGGCCGCGGCCACCGACGGGGTCGCGAGCGTCGTCCCGTTCACCGGCGCCGGCGGGCCCCCGCAGCCCGGCGCGGCGCCGGTGGTCGTGGACGGCCTGGTCCGGCTGGACGTCGTCCTCGCCGTCCCCGCGGACAGCGTCGAGGCGATCGACACCGTCCAGACGCTGCGGACCACCCTGGACGCCGCCGACCCGGACGCGCTCGTCGGGGGCGACACGGCCAGCAACCTCGACGCCCGCGAGACCGCCGCCCGCGACCTGCGGGTGATCGTGCCCAGCGTGCTGGTGGTCATCACCGTGGTCCTGGCGCTCCTGCTGCGGTCCCTCGTCGCCCCGCTGCTGCTGGTGGTCACCGTGGTGCTCAGCGTCGGCGCGACGGTCGGGGTGGCCGCGCTGCTCTTCGACGACGTGTTCGGCTTCCCGGGCAGCGACCCCGGCATCCTGCTGATCGGGTTCGTGTTCCTCGTCGCGCTGGGGATCGACTACAACATCTTCCTCATGACCCGGGCCCGGGAGGAGTCGCTGCGGCACGGCACCCGGGACGGCGTCCTGCGGGCGCTGGCGGTCACCGGCGGGGTGATCACGAGCGCCGGGCTGGTCCTGGCGGCGACGTTCGGGGCGCTGTCGGTGCTGCCGCTGCTGTTCCTCGTGCAGCTGGCGTTCCTCGTCGGCTTCGGCGTCCTGCTCGACACCTTCGTCGTCCGCTCGCTGGTGGTGCCCTCGGCGGTCGCGCTGCTGGGCGACCGCACCTGGTGGCCCAGCCGGCTGGCCCGCCGTCCCACCCCCGAGCCGGAGCGCGAGCTCGAACGGGTCTGACCCCGGTGGTCATCGGCGGGTGGCTGGCCGACACGCCGGCGACGCCCGCCACGCGCCGATGATCGCGGTGGAACCACGACTACACCCGGCCGGCGCGCACCTGCTCCAGCCACCCGGCGGCCTCCCCGAACGCCGCGTCGGTGGACACCGGCGTGACCGGCTTGTTCTCCCGGCCGTCGGCCCGCGGGTAGGAGCCGAGGAAGCGCAGCTCGTCGCACACCCGGTGCAGGGCGGCGAGCGCCTCCCCCACCCGGGCGTCGGCGACGTGCCCCTCGCAGTCGAGGGAGAAGGAGTAGACGCCCAGCCGCTCGCGGGTCGGCCGCGACTCGATCCGGGTCAGGCTGATCTCGCGGACGGCGAACTCGCGGAGCAGGTCCAGCAGCGCGCCGGTGCGGTCCCCGACGACGGCGACCAGCGAGGTCTTGTCGTTGCCGGTCGGCGCGGGCAGCGGCCCCGGTGGTGCGACCAGCACGAACCGGGTGACCGCGCCGGGGCGGTCGGCGATGTCCTCGGCCAGCGCGGTGAGCCCGTATCGCTCCGCGGCGATCGGCGCGCAGACCGCCGCGTCGTGCTCGCCGTCGGCCACCTGCCGGGCGGCCTCGGCGGTGGAGGTGGCCGGCAGCGGGACGATGCCGGGCAGCAGCTCGGCCAGCCGGCCGGCGGTCTGCGCCAGCGCGTGCGGGTGGCTGGCCACCGAGCGGACGTCGGACAGCGCCGTCCCCTGGCGGCCGGCGAGGACGAAGGAGACGGCCAGGAACACCTCGCGGGTGATAAGCAGCGGGGCGCCGTCGGCCAGGCCGTCCATGGTCGCCGGGACGGAGCCCTCGACGGAGTTCTCGAGCGGCACGAGCGCGGCGTCGGCGTCCCCCGACCGGACGGCGGCCAGCGCCGCAGGCACCCCCGCTGCGGGGTAGCGGGGACCCTCGTCCGGGCCGACGGCGCTGATCAGGGCCGCTTCGGCGAAGGTACCCTCGGGGCCGAGATAGGCGTACCGCGTCGGAGGCATCCCAGGCACCCGACGAGGGTAGTGCGGTCGGGAGAGGGCGGATGCCCCACCCGGGGAGCTGCCACGGCGGCCGCTGGACCCGTGGCCGCGCAGCGGCCGGACACCGTCGTGGGAGGGATGCGTGACCCCGCGTCCGGAACGCACCAGCGAGGGTGACCTCGACGATGCGCTCTGGCGTCTGCTGTCCGCCAGCGACCGGGACGACCCCGCCGCCTTCACCGCGGAGCACGACCGCGCCGCCGAGACCCTGGAGGCCGCCACCGACCCGCGCTGGGTCGCCTGGCGGCACGCGCTGGCCGCCCGCCGCGCCCTGGTCGACGGCGACCGCGAGGCCGTCGCGGCGGAGGTGTCCGCGGCCCGCGACGCCCTTGGCCGCTGCCTGCCCTGCGCCCAGACCGCGCTGACGCTGGCGTACCTGGCCGCCGTCGAGGTGGCCGCCGACCGCGTCGACGCGGCGATGATGCTGGCCATCGACGCCAGCCTGCTGGCCGAGACGGCAGCCGCAGACGAGCCCTCCCGCGCCCTGCACCAGGCCCACCTGTGGCTCTCGCTGGCCCTGGCCACCCTCGACCTCGAGGAGCTCGCCGTCGCCCAGGCGCTGCAGGGCTCCCGGGTGGCGGACAGGCTGCCGGGCGTCGCCGACCGCTGGCGGCTGCTGCAGCTGTGCGCACAGCAGCACGCCGAGCTGGCGCACACGCTGCACCGCCGCGGCCGGGCCGAGCGCGCCCGCGACCTGGCCGGGACGGCGGTGGGCTGCGCGGAGGCCGCCCGCGCCCTGGACTGGGAGGCCGAGCCGGGCGACCAGGACCTGCTCGACGTCGTCCAGGCGTGGGCGATGGCCGGCCGCGGTGGGGTCGAGGACGCGATCGGCCCGATGCGCCGCGCCCACAAGCGGGTGCACCGGGACGGCGGCACCTGGCTGCGCGGCTACGCCGACCTTGTGCTGGCCCGCCTGCTGACCCTGCTCGCCCGAACCCGGTCCGGCGGCGGGCACGACGCCGAGGCCAGCGACCTGCTGGTGGACGCGGCGGGGGCCTTCGCGGCCAGCGGCGACCGCCGCCGCTACCGCCAGTGCCTGCTCGAACTCGGCCAGGGCACCGCGGCCATGGGTCGCCCGGCTGAGGCGCTGCACTGGCTCGACGCCTACCGCGCCGACACCGGCCGGGCGCACGCCCGCGGCCGCGAGCTGTGGGCGGAGATGTTCGTGCGCCGCAGCCGGCTGCGCGAGGCCGAGCGGCAGACCGCGCACCTGCGCCGGGTCGCGCTGGAGGACCCGCTCACCGGGCTGGGCAACCGGCGCAGCGCCGAGCGCCGGCTGGGCAGCATGCGCGTGGGCGCCCAGCCGGTGTCGCTGGCCGTCGTCGACATCGACCGGTTCAAGGCGGTCAACGACGACACGTCCCACTCGCACGGCGACGAGGTGCTGCGCCGGGTGGCCGACCTGCTGCGCGAGCACAGCCGCACCGGCGACGAGGTGTACCGGTGGGCCGGCGACGAGTTCCTCGTCGTCCTGCCCGAGGCGACCGAGAGCCAGGCGCTGGCCGCCGTCGACCGGCTGCGCGCCGCCGTCGCCGACGCCGACTGGGGCGACCTGCAGCTGCCGCAGCCGGTGACCGTGAGCATCGGCGTGGCCACCGCGCCGGCGGCCGCCGACGAGCCGCTGGGCTGGCGGTCGCTGTTCGACACCGCCGACCTGCACCTGTTCACCGCCAAGCGCGGCGGCCGCAACCGGGTGCGCGCGCCCGGCAGCCGCGGCTCCGGGGACGGCGCGCCGTGACGGCACGGGCCGGGTGGGACGGCTGTGACGGGAGCGCACCCGGCGCCCGGCGTGCCCCCGGTGGGGTGCTCGACTCGGTTGACAACGGCGGGCACAGTGCGCTCGTGCCTCCCGGAGCCCTGCACCACCGGGTGACCGCCGCCCTCAGCAACGGGCGGCTCGACGACGCCGAGGAGCTGCTGGCCGACGTCGGCAGCGACTCCTCCCCCTACGTGGCGCCCGCGCCGCGCGCCGGCGCCGCCGACCGCCCCTCCGACCTGGGCCGGGCCTGGGCCGACACGCTGCGCGCCGAGCTGCTCGTGCGCCGGCTGCGGCAGGCCGGCTTCACCCTGGTCGGCGACCCGGTCGAGCCCGCGTCCGCACCCGGGACCGGCGTGGCGCTGGACCTGCACGCCGGCGTGGCCGAGCTGATCGACGGGCCGCCCCCCGGCACCGAGGACGGCGACCCGCGCGCCTCGCGCGCCGCGCTGGCCATCGCCCTGGTGCGCTCGGCGAAGGCCGCCTTCGACGCCACCGAGGACGAGCTGCAGCGCGCCGCCGGCCTGGCCCGGCACGCCCGCATCGAGCTGCTCTCCCGCCGCATCGACGCCGCCATGGACGAGGCGGTGGAGGCGGCCAGCCTGCTCGACCCCGCCTTGCCGCCCTCCGCGCTGCTGGTGGAGACGCTGGGCACCCTCGCCGGGGTGCTCGCCGACCTCGAGCTGATGCCGCTGGCCCTGGACTACCGGCGGCGCGCGCACGAGACCGCGGTGGCGGCCGCCGCGCTGCCGGGCGCGCTGCGCGCGGAGGACGGCGCCCCCGACGTCCTGGTCGCCCGCGCGGCCGCCCGCCTGGGCGAGCTGTGCGCCGAGCTCGGGGAGGCGCTGCTCGACGACGGCGACCCGGACGCGGCCGCCGCCCACTTCGCCGAGGCCCGCGCGCTGGCCGAGCAGGCGCTGGCGCTGCTCCCGCCGGAGTCGGCCGAGGCGGTGGTGGCCGCCCAGGTCGTGCACGGCTGGGCGCTGGTCGGGCTGGGCGAGCACGCCGCGGCGGCGGGTGCGCTGCGGGCCGCCGTCCGGGCGACCGCGGCCACCGGCGACCGGGCGCGGCAGGCGGCGGCACTGCTCGCCCTGGGCCGCGCGCTGCGCCGGCAGGGCGACGGGCGCGGCGCCGACGAGCAGCTGGCCCGGGCCCTCGCCACGGCGAGCGAGCACGGCCTGCCGCGGCTGCGCCGGGCGGCGCTGCGCGAGCTGTGCACGCTGCACGCCGAGCTGGACGACGCCGGCCGGGCGCTGCCGTACCTGCAGGCCTACCTGGCCGACGAGCTGGACCGGGTCGACGAGCGGCGCACCCGCTGGGTGGAGCTGTTCGGCCGGCGCAAGAGCCTCCTGGAGACCGAGCGGGCCGCCGGGCAGCTGCGCCGGCAGGCCTACGAGGACCCGCTGACCCACCTGCCCAACCGGCGCTACGCCGAGGCGACGATCGACGGGCTGCTGGGCAGCGGGGCGGCGCCGGCCCTGGCGGTGGTGGACGTCGACCGGTTCAAGGAGGTCAACGACGCCGTCGGCCACGCCGGTGGGGACGAGGTCCTGCGCCGGGTGGCCGAGATCCTGGTGGCCGGGTGCCGCGACACCGACGAGGTGTGCCGCTGGGCCGGCGACGAGTTCGTCGTCCTGCTGCCCGACACCACCGCCGAGCAGGCCGAGTTCGCGCTCGAGCGCTGCCGCCGCGCGGTCGCGGAGACCGACTGGGCGGCGCTCGGGCTGCCGGTGCCGGTGACGATCAGCGTCGGCATCGCGTCGGCCACCCGCGGCGACGACCGGCGCACGCTGTTCGCCGCGGCCGACGGCGTCCTCTACGACGCCAAGCGCACCGGCCGGGACCGCGTCGTCCGGCTCTCGGCGGTGACCCAGACCCGCGCGGTGGGCGGCCCGTCGGACGGGCCGGCTGGGGCTGCTGTGACGGACGGGTCCTCCCGGGACGACACGGCCGCCGCGGGCTCCCCGGGGCAGGCCGCGGGCGCCCCTAGGGTCCCTGCCGTGCAGCCTTCCCCGCTGGCCGACCCGACCGCTGTGAGCAGCGGTTTCGCCCCGCTCCTCGTGGAGCCCGCCGATCCGCCGCTGGGCCTGGGCACCTCGGCGGAGCCCGCGCTGGGACCGCTGCCGCCGGCCGCTGCACTGCCCACCGACCCGCCGCTCCCGCCGGCCGCACCGGCCCGCGGGGTGCCGGCCGAGCCCGACGTCATCTGGGGCACCGGCCGAAGCACCGAGCAGGTGCTCGCGCTGGTCCGCGGGGCGCGCCGGCAGTTCCCGGACCGGCCTGCGGTCGTCGTCCGGGCCACTCCCGAGACGCTGGTGGCCCTGGCCAGCGAGCACGACGCCTACACGATCGTGGACGCCGCGTCGATGTCGGCGGCGGTGGGGCCGCTGCCCGAGCCCGTCGGCCGCATCGGCGTGCTGTGCGGGGCCGGCGGCGACCTCGCGGTGGCCGCCGAGGCCGCCTTCGCCGCGCGCGTCACCGGCACCGGGGTGGTCCGGGTGGACGACGTCGGCGCCGGCCGGTTCCGCGCCGGCCCCCCGGACGACGTGCTGCCCGAGGACGTCGACTGCCTGGTCGTCGTCGCCGGGCTGGACGCCTCGCTGGCCGGCCTGGTCGGTGTGCTGACCGACGTGCCGATCGTCGCCGTCCCGACCTCGACCGGGCAGCCGGGCGCCTTCGGCGGCTTCGGCGCGCTGCTGACGATGCTGAACTCGGCCGCGCCCGGCGTCGTGGTGAGCAGCATCGACAACGGGCACGCCGCCGGGGTCTTCGCTGCGCGGGTCGCCCGGAGGACGCGCCGGTAGTCGCGCTGCGACTCGCCCTCTCCCGCGCGGAGGCAGTACGGGCGATGGGGACGGTGCAGAGTGCCCGATGCCGTCGAGAGCCGCTCCCGGCTGCGGACCCCGGCTCTGCGGCCGCCAACTCGAGCCTGCGGTCGTGGACGCCATGTGCATCCCCGTTCGGCGTTCCTCTTGCGGTGATCGCTGGTCAGGAGCCAGGTGCACGGGACATCGGCCTCGTGGACGGCGGGTGACACGGTCCGGCGGCCGGCTGGGTGAGCACACCGTCCCTGTCGGGGCGGTGAATGCCTGGCGCCCGCCGCTCAACGGCGCGGTTGCACGTCGAGCCGTGCGGCCTGTCGCGTCAGGTGGTCGCGTTCGGGGAGGCTGGGCGCTGAGCGGGCGGCTTCGGCGTAGAGCCGTGCGCGGTCACCGGGTCACCGTCACGCTCGTGCACGTACGCCGCGGCGGCGTGGCGGGACAGGGCGGGGTCGAGCGCTGCCAGGGCGGCTAGGACCTGTCTGACGGATCACGGGAGCCAGGTCAGTGGCGGATGGCGGAGGAGACGATCCGGGCCTACCAGGACACCGGGGGTGGGTTCGCCAGCGCCGGCGCAAGCGGCGCACCGACCGTCGGTGGGTCAGCGTCGGCGGGTGCGGGCTCGGTGAGTGGGCACTGTTCCAGTGGACGCGGTACCGGCAGGAGTGGAGCCGCGGCGGTGATGAGCAGCGGCAGCCAGCGGTGAGGTCACCGCTGACCTCCGCCGACGCGGTCGAGCCTGGCCCCTCCACCGCTCACCAGGAGACGCCGGGCTCGTAGGTCCCGAAGCTCCACTCCTGACCGCCGGGGTCCAGGACCCGGGCCCGCCGGGTGTGGAAGGGAGTGCTCTCCGGCGACATCACCGGTTGGGCACCTGCGGCAACGGCCCGATCGAACACCCCGTCGACGTCCTCGACGCGCAGGTAGAGACCGCGTCCGGTGGACCGCCCGATCAGCGGCGGCACCTGGTAGTCGGCGTCGTCACTGCTCACCATCAAGGCGACATCCCCCCAGCGGACCTCGGCGTGCGTCACCTTCCCGTCCTCCCCCTGCTGACGCCGCACCTCCGAGAAGCCGAGCGCGGCCAGCCAGTCGAGTGCGGCCGGGGCGTCGCGGTAGCTGAGGTAGGCGAACAACTGCGGGGTCACGCGGCCGAACCTAGGGGTTCCCGGCTACTCCCAGGAAGGGTGGAGGCGCCCTCTGAGGATGAGGCCACGGTCGGCGTAGCCAACTCGATGGGGACGATCCGCGTCGTTGGCCAAGGCGCGGAAGCGGCTGCCGGAAACGGGAGTGCACCACGGTGCCGACCGGGTCCGTGGTCGTCGGCGTTGCGACGGGCCTCGCGTTCCGGTCACGGTCGGAGCGGCTGATCCGGACGCCGGTGTGCGCGGTCACCGCCGTCCGCGCTGACCCGCCGTGTCCGCGGTCGTCTCCGGCGCGGAGGGGCACGAGCAGCACTCCACGACGATCACCACGGCGTTCCGGGATCCGCGGCTCGCCATCGAGGGCCCCCGCCGGAGCGAGGCCCCGCGCCCTCGGCCGAGGCGTCGAGGGGTGCGGCGACGTCCTGCCGTCGTCGATGACTTCCGAGGCCGCCGGAGGTCACCCTCTCCGACGACGGTGCTCCGGCCCCGTCCCGTCCGAGGAACAGGACTCGTGGCGGTCGAGCGCCACGGCATGCGCATCCGACGGGAGGACGACCGATGCAGAGCCTGATGGTGGACTTCATCATCTCCCTCGATGGCTACGGGGCCGCCGAGGGCTGGCCCGGCTACTGGGGCCTGGAAGGGCCCGAGTACATGGGGTGGCTCGATGAGCAGGAGGAGCACACGGCCCTCATGGGAGCGACGACCTACCGGCTGATGTCCGGGTTCGCCGCGCAGATGCCCGACGAGCCCGGCCTGGCGGGGCTGACCGCGATGCCGAAGGTGGTGTTCTCCTCGACTCTGGAGCCGCCACTGTCGTGGGCCAACACGGAGCTGGTCGACGGTGACGCGGTGGAGGCCGTGCGGGCGATGAAGCGGGAGGCCAGCCGCCCGATGCGCACCATCGGCAGCCTCGCCCTCAGCCGGTCGCTCCTCCGGGCCGGTCTGGTGGATCGCTACCGGGTCGTCGTCTTCCCCGTCATCACCGGTGCCACCGGCCGTGACCGGGTCTTCGACGGGTACCCCGACGTCGCCCTCGAGCTGGTGGACCACCGCACCTTCGACGGCCGGCTGCAGATGCTCGAGTACGTCCCCACGGTCCTCGACGCCCCGCCTGGCGTCGGCGAGTGGCCGAACGCCTGAGGAACGTCCCTCGGACGCCGTCGTGCGCGGGAGGGACGAGCCCGTCGAGGGCGTGTGGACGGACGAGCTCGTCGGGCGCGCTCCGTGGTGACCGCCTGGACGGCCCGGGAGCCGGCACGGCGTCCTGGACAGCGGCCACCGCGGGCTCGCCGGGCGCGGTCGGGAGGGACTTCCCCGGTGATGGCTCGGCAGTCCTCGGCCACGGAGATGGAGCTGTCGGTGCAGCCCACCACTCCTCCTGTCACTGCTGGGCGCCCCACTCGGCCAGGCGCCGCTCCTGCTCCTCGGGACCGACGTCCTCGACCTTGGTCATCACCGCCCAGCGGTGGCCGAACGGGTCGTAGACGGAGGCGAAGCGGTCGCCGGTGACGAAGGTGGCCGGCTCCTCCCGCACCGTGGCGCCGCGCTCCACAGCGCGGGCGAACACCGCGTCGACGTCGGCGACGTAGACACAGGTGGAGCTGCTCACCCGGTCCTCGGCGTACCCACTCGGCGCCACCAGGCCGTAGGCGTCGTTGGGGTCACCGAGCTGCAGCCGCCCGAGCCCGAGGTCGAGCTCCGCGTGCACGACCGTGCCGTCGGGGCCGTCCATCCGCTGGACGACGGTGGCGCCGAAGACGTCGGCGTAGAAGCGGATCGCCTCGGCCGCGGGGGAGCAGACGAGGAACGGGGTCAGCGTGGTGTAGCCGTCGGGACGGCCGTTCGTGATCGCCATGTCGCCGAGCCTGCCTAGGCTCCGGCCGTGCCGTCTTGGACGAACGCGACAGGTCCGGCGAGCGGCCTGCTGCGGCCGGCCGAGACCGCCCGGGAGGCGGGCCTGCGCCGCGACGCCCCGGTGTCCCCGGTGCTGACCCCGTTCGTGGAGCGGTACTGGTCGGTGCGCTGGGACCGGACCGGCCGAGCGCCGCACCGCTCCGAGGTGCTCAGCCATCCCAGCGTGAACCTGTCGGTGGAGTCCGGCTCCGAGCCGCGGTTCGGGCACGCGCTGCCCGCCGTCCTGGTGCACGGCGTCATCCCACGCCGCTTCACCATCGACCTCGTCGGGACCGGCCGGGTCACCGCGGCCAAGTTCCGGCCGGGCGGCTGGGTGGCCTTCGGCGGCCCGCTGCCCGGTCGGGCCACGGTGACGCCGCTGGGTTCCGCGCTCGGCCTCGACGCCGCCCGGCTGCTCGACGCGGTGCTCGGCGTCGGGGACGACGACGCCCGCGCCGCGGTGCTGGACGAGGCCCTCGCCCCCCTGGCCCCGGACCCGCCCGCGGCGTACCGGGAGCTGCTCGCCCTGCTCGAGCGGATGGCCGCCGACCGGTCGCTGGTCCGCGTCGAGCAGGTGGCGGCGCTGGGTGCGATGAGCGTCCGGTCGCTGCAGCGGCTGTTCGCCGGCTACGTCGGGCTGAGCCCCAAGGCGGTGCTCGCCCGGTACCGCCTGCAGGACGCCGCGGCGACGATCGACGCCGGCGGGGTCGGCGACCTGGCGGGCCTGGCGGCGTCCCTGGGCTGGTTCGACCAGGCGCACTTCAGCCGCGACTTCCGGGCGGTCACCGGCACGACCCCGTCGGCCTACCTGCGGCAGGCCCGCGCGGCGGAGGGCACCGGGAGGGCGACGAACCGGCCGACGTGGGTCGGATCGGTCTCCGGCACCGGTGCGGTCAGCCCGCCTCCTCCTGACGGACAGCCAGCCGGTCGAGCGCGGATCTCCAGATCCTCGGGAACAGGAAGGGCCCGAGGAGGCGCTGCAGGAGCAGGATGATCGCTCCGCGCACTCCTCGGGGGTCCGTGTGGTGGATCAGGACGTCGACCCGGCTGCCCCCGCCGTCCCGCGGACTGATCCGCACCTCACCCCTACCTGCGCCACAGTGATCGCTGTCCACCAGTGACCAGCGGACGACGCCGGGCTCCCAGTCGTAGCGCAGGAGGACCCAGATCTTCGTCCCGCCGCTGCCCTCGCGGACCACGGCCCAGGTGTCACCGAGTTCACGGACCTCGTACTTGCCGGGATCGAGGCTCTTGCTCCACACCTCCAGGCGACGGGCGCTGAAATCGGTGAAGGCCCGGAAGACCTGATCCGGTGTCGCTGCCGTCTCCAGACTGAACCGGAAGAGCATGACGCCTCCAGGTGCGTCGACAGAGGCTCACCGTGGCCTCGCTGGGGAGGTCGCCCTAGAGGCTTCGGTCACCAGCTGAGATGCGACCGGCTGCGCAGCACCGGCTGAGCCCGGTCAGACCACCGGCTGCGGCTCGTCGACGGCGTCCGCCGGCGGTCGCGCCCCGGTCGCCGCGGCGTCGGCGCGCGCGAGCAGGACGACGGCCCGGCGCAGCACGTCCGGCGGCTGGGTGTAGGGCAGCCGGAGCCGGTCGTCGAGGGCGTGCCCGGTGCCGAACAGCGGACCCGCCGCCAGGCGCAGCCCGAGCCGCTCGGCGGCGGCCACCACCGCGCGGGAGCGCGGCGAGGGCAGCCCGCACCACAGCACCAGTCCCCCGGCCGGCTCGGGGACCTGCCAGTCCGGTAGCAGCCGGCGCACCTCGGCGGTCAGCACCGCCCGCCGCTCGCGCAGCTGCTCGCGCAGGGCGGCCAGCGACTCGTCGAGGCCGTCCAGCAGCGCACAGGCGGCCAGCTGCTCGACGACGGGGCCGGACATCGACGTCCGGACGGCGACCGCGGCCAGCCGGCGCACGACGTCGGCCTCGGCGCGCACCCATCCCACCCGCAGTCCGCCCCACGCCACCTTGCTCAGCGTCCCCACGGACAGGTGCCCGGCGCCGAAGGCGGCCAGCGGCGGAGGCGCCGTCGTGTCGAGCCCCAGCTCGGCGAACGTCTCGTCGACCACGGCCGGGGTGCCGGTGCGGCGCAGCGCCCGGGCCAGCCGCTCCCGCCCGGCGGCGTCGAGCAGGACGCCGGTCGGGTTCTGGAAGTCCGGCATCAGGTAGGCCGCCGCGGGCCGGACGGCGGACAGGATGCGCTCGGTGGCATCGAGCCAGGCCGCGGGCTCGTCGGGGTCGAGCGCGACGGGCAGCACGCGGGCGCCGACGGCCCGGGCGGCCTGCAGGGCGTTGGGGTAGCTCGGCTGCTCGACCAGCACCCGCCGCCCGCGCCCCAGCAGGCCCGCGAACCCGATCGACACCCCGTGCAGCGCACCGTTGGTGACCAGCACCTGCTCGGGCGCCGTGGGCAGGCCGCGGGCGGTGTAGCGCGCCGCGATCCGGGCCCGCAGGTCGGGCAGGCCGGCGGGGTGGTAGCCGTGGGACCCCAGGAAGCGGGGCAGTTCCTCGAGCGCCGCGGCCAGGGCGGCCGGCACCGAGGCGGGCGCCGCCGGTGCGGCGTGGGCCAGGTCGACGGCACCGTCGTCCGGCGGGCCGGGCACCCACGCGCCGCGGTGCGGACCCGCGGGCAGGGCCGCGAAGGTCCCGGCTCCCTGGCGGGCGGTGGCCCAGCCGTCCTCGCGCAGCCGGGTGTAGGCGGCGGTGACGGTGGCCCGGCTGACCGCCAGCGCCGTCGCCAGCTCCCGCTCCGCCGGCAGCCGGGTGCCCAGGGGCACGCGACCGTCGGCGACCAGCCGGCGGATCCGCACGGCCAGGGCCGCGTAGCGCGGCGGCCGGTCGGTGGCGAGGTCCCCGACGAGGGCGCCGAGCGCGCGGGCCGACGTGGTCTCCATGCCACCTCCTGCGGATTGGCCTGGGATCTCCAGGCCGATCCTGGCGCAGCATGGACGCATGCACCAGCTCCGCACCCGGCCGGCCCGTCGCCTCGTCCAGCTGTACGCGGGCCTGGTGCTCTACGGCCTCTCCATGGCCCTGCTCGTGCGCTCGGGGCTGGGGGTCATGCCGTGGGACGTGCTGCACCAGGGCCTGGCCCGCCAGCTCGGCTGGTCGCTCGGGGTCGTCACCATCGTCGTCGGCGCCCTCGTGCTGCTCGCCTGGATCCCGCTGCGCGAGCGGCCGGGGCTGGGCACGGTGAGCAACGTCGTGGTCATCGGCCTGGCGCTCGACGCCGCGCTCGCCGTCCTGCCGGAGCCCACGTCCCTCCCGATCCGCGTCGCGCTGGTCCCCCTCGGGATCGCGCTCAACGCGGTCGCGACCGCCGCCTACATCGGCGTGCACCTCGGCCCGGGTCCGCGGGACGGGCTGATGACCGGCCTGGTGCACCGCAGCGGTCGATCGGTGCGGCTGGTGCGCACGTCGATCGAGGTCGCGGTCGTCGTCCTGGGCTGGCTGCTCGGCGGCACGCTCGGCGTCGCCACCGTGCTGTACGCGCTGGCCATCGGCCCGCTCGTGCACGCCCTGCTCCTCCGGCTGTCGGTGGAGGTGCCCGCCGCGCGGGCGGTCCAGCCGGTCAGCTGAGGACCGTCCGCCGCAGGCCGGCCGCCACCACGGGGACGACGGCGAGCACGAGCACCGCCACCGCGACGACGCCGCCGAGCGCCCAGGCCGCGAAGACCAGCAGGCCGGCCAGCTCGATGCCGAGGCCGGCGACCGAGGTGACCGTCGCCCGCCGGCTGCTGTCGATGCGCTCCTGCAGCCGGGCCTCGGCGACGACGAGCACCGCCAGGTACAGCGCGTAGGAGACCGCGACCACCGCCAGCGCGGCCGGCCCGGGCACCACGGCCACCGCCCCGAGCAGCAAGCCGGCGAGGAGCAGCAGCAGGGGCAGCGTGCGGTCGGGCAGCCGGTCGGCCCGGCCGCCCAGCGCGGCGCCGAGCGCCCCGGCCAGCGTGATGCCCAGGACGGCGACCGGGACGGCGGTCGTCGACACGCCGCGGTCGCCGGCGAGCACCGGGAAGTACTCCTCCACCGCGTCCAGCCCGCCGACCAGCGCGACCGCCAGCACGGCGAGCCGCAGCGCGGGCACCCGGGCGGCCTCGGCCACGCCGCTGCGCAGGGTGCCGAGCAGCGACTCGCCGTCGGGCTCCCGCGGCGGCTCCGGGAACCGCAGGGCGAGCACCGCCCAGACCAGGCAGACCGCCGCGCTGGCCCAGCCGACCAGCGGGTAGCCGCCGAGGGCGTACAGCAGGCTGGCCGCCACCGCCGTCGGCACCTGGACGAGCAGCTCGGCCGACGTCATCCAGCCGTTGACCCGCGCGAACGCGGCCTCGGCGCCGACCTCGGCCAGCCCGTCGTAGACCAGCGCCTCCACCGTGCCCGAGACCAGCGCGCCGGCCACGCCCCAGACCGCGAAACCGGCGGCGAACCCCCAGAGCCCGGGCGCGAGCGTCCACACGACGAAGGCGGCCGCCTGCAGGACGCCGCCGAGGACCAGCGCGCCCCGGCGGGACCACCGGTCGGCCAGCGCCCCGGCCGGGACCTCGGTGACCAGCGCGGTGACCGACCAGGCGGCGAACAGCAGCGACAGCTCGGCGGCCGAGACGCCGGTGTCGAGGAACAGCAGCGCGTAGAGCGGGTAGAGCGGCACCAGCTCGGACAGCGCGGTCCAGCCCACCGCCAGGCGGGCGAGCGGCCGGGCGGCGGGTGGCAGGGGCGGCAAGGTCGGGCGTCAACGGAACGGCACGGCGCGGACCGTAGCGCGGGTCACCCCGGGCCGCAGCCGGATTTCCGCGACCGCTGGGCTAGGCTCGTCGGCCGAGAAGGGGAGTAGCCCCCCGTCCGCTGGTCGACACGCTGGCGCCCCCGGGCGCCCGGTCAGCGGGCCCACGTTCGGCCGTGGGTGGGCGAGACCTTCGACCGCAGCAGCCATCGCGGCTGCCGGTCGGAGGCTGCCCGCATCCGTCCGGCAGCGCCCTGACGGAAGTGAGAACCCGTGTCCCTGACGGTCGTGCTGACCGCCTTCGTGCTCGTCCTGCCGGTGGAGCTGCCGGACAAGACGCTGTTCGCCAGCCTGGTCCTGGCCACCCGCTTCCCCCCGCTGCCGGTGTTCGTCGGCGTCGGGGCGGCGTTCGGGCTGCAGGTCGCCATCGCGGTCACCGCCGGTAGCCTGCTGTCGCTGCTGCCCGAGGCGCTGGTCAGCGGGGTGGTCGCGGTGCTGTTCCTGGTCGGCGCCGTCCTGCTGTGGCGCAGCGCGACGGAGGGCCCGGAGGACGCCGGGGACGTGGCGGCCGGCCGGGAGGGGACGTCGTTCCTCCGGGTCGCCGCCATCTCCTTCGGCGTCCTCTTCGCCGCCGAGTGGGGCGACCTGTCCCAGCTGGCCACCGCCGGCCTGGCCGCCCGCCTCGACGACCCGATCTCGGTCTTCGCCGGGGCCTGGGCCGCGCTGCTCACCGTCTCCGCGCTGGCCGTCTTCCTCGGCACGAAGCTGGCCGACCGGCTGCCGGTGGCGCTGATCCGCCGGGTGGCCGCCGTCCTGTTCCTGGTCTTCGCCGTCGTCGCGGCGGTCGAGACGGTCCGCACCCTCGCCGGCTGAGGAAGGCCCCCCGCCCCACCGCTCGCAGGCTCACGCCGGGACCCGTCCAGCGGCTCGCCGCAGACCTCGTCCCAGGTCCCACCCCGAGCCTGCGAAGGGTGGGGAGGACGAGGTCCTCCCCACGCTGAGGAGGACGGGGTCCTCCTACCTGCAGGGGGCCGGGGTCCGAAGCCCCTCCACGCCCGCGGGAGGGCGGCCTAGCGTCACTCCCCCACGGGGGAGAACCCGAGGAGGTCGCCGTGCCCGTCATCCCCGAGCTGCCGTGGACCGCCCAGCACATCGGCGACGGCCCGGGCGTCGTCGTGGTCACCCACCTGCACCTGCGCCGGCTCCGCGACGTCCCGGCGTTCCTCCGCACATCGCTGGCCATCCGCGCGCAGGCAGCGGCCGCGCCGGGTGCCCGCTCGCTGTACCTGCGGGCCCAGCCCCTCGCCCGGCACTTCACCACCGTGTCGTGGTGGGACGACCAGGCCGCCGTCGTCGCGTTCGTCCGCACCGACCCGCACCGCTCGGCGATGCGGCGCTGGGGCCCCGAGATGCGCGAGTTCAGCAACCGGTCGTACCCCGGCACCGATGGCACCGTCCCCACCGTGCAGACGGCCGCTGCGCTCCCCGCGTAACCCGGTCGGCCGCGGTCGCTCCCGGTGGCAGCATGGCCGCTGATGGATGCGGCCGTGCGGGTGACCGACCTCGTCAAGCGCTATCCCGGCCGGCCGGTCAACGCCGTCGACGGGATCTCCTTCGCGGTGCAGCGCGGGGAGGTGTTCGGCCTGCTCGGCCCCAACGGCGCGGGCAAGACGACGACGATCGGCGTCCTGACCACGCGGGTGCTGCCCACCTCGGGCACCGCCAGTGTCGCCGGGGTGGACGTCGCCGCCGACCCGGTGACCGCCCGCAGCCGGCTGTCGGTGGTGCCGCAGCGCCCGAACCTGGACCGCGCGCTCACCGCCCGCCAGAACCTCGTCTTCCACGCCGCGTACCACGGCGTCGGCCGGGCCGAGCGCAACCGCCGGGCCGACGCGCTGCTCGAGCAGCTGGGCCTGGGCGGGCGCGGCGGGGACAAGGTCGACGACTACTCCGGCGGGATGGCGCAGCGGCTGCTCATCGCCCGCGCGCTCATGCACGCCCCGCAGGTGGTGTTCCTGGACGAGCCGAGCACCGGGCTGGACCCGCAGGCCCGGCTGTTCGTCTGGGACCGGGTGCGGGAGCTGCGCGCGGGCGGGACCACCGTCGTCCTCACCACCCACGACATGGACGAGGCGGCGACGCTGTCCGACCGGGTCGGCATCATGGACCACGGCCGGCTGCTCGCCCTGGACACCCCGGCCGCGCTCACCCGCTCGCTGCCCGGCAGCGCCACCCTCGACATCGACGTCGAGCGCGCGCCCGCGGACACCGACGAGGCGGTGCTGGCGGCCCTCGCCCCGCTGGCCGAGCGCGTCGAGCCGGTCGCCGACGGCTCCGGGCTGCGGGCCCGCCTCTACCTCTCCGGGGACGCCGCCGCGCTGGTCGGCCCGGTGTCCGAGGCGCTGGGTGCCCGGCGCGCGCGGCTGACCGGGGTGCGCATCGGCGAGCCGAGCCTCGAGGACGTCTTCCTCAGCCTCACGGGACGGGAGCTGCGATGAGCACGGACACGGTCGCGCCGGGCCTGGCCGCCGGGGTCGGCGGCGCCGCACCGGGCCGGCCCGACGTCGGCCGGGCGTTCCGCGCGCTGCTGTGGCGCGACGTGTTCGTCACCGGCCGCGAGCTGGTGCCCTTCCTGCTGCAGGTGGTGCTGCAGCCGGTGTTCCTGCTCTTCGTCTTCGGCAAGGTGCTCGTCGAGCTCGGCTTCGCCACCGCGCAGTACTCCGACGTGCTCCTGCCCGGCGTCATCGCGCTGACCGCGTTCCTCACCGCGCTGCAGAACACCGCGTTCCCCCTGGTCATCGACTTCTCCTTCACCAAGGAGATCGAGGACCGGCTGCTCGCGCCGCTGCCCACCGCGCTGGTCGCCGTCGAGAAGGTGGTGTTCGCGGTGCTGCGGGCGCTGGTCGCCGCGGCGGTGATGTTCCCGATCAGCTGGTGGGTGCTCGGCACGCTGCCGGTGCAGTGGGGCGACCTGCCGGTGCTGACCGCGTTCCTCGTGCTGGGCTCGCTGGTCGGCGCGGTGATGGGGATGACGCTCGGGACGTTCGTGAAGCCCAACCGGATCAACGTCGTCTTCGCCGTCGTCTTGACGCCGGTGCTGTTCACCGGCTCCACCCAGTTCCCGTGGCAGTCGCTGGACACGCTGCGCTGGTTCCAGGTCGTCTGCGCGCTCAACCCGCTGACCTACGTCAGCGAGGCGCTGCGCGCAGAGATGGCGCCGGGCGTGCCGCACCTGCCGCTGTGGCTGTGTGCCCTGGCGCTGGGGGGCTTCCTCGTCGTCTTCGGGGTGACGAGCCTGGTCGGCTTCCGCCGCCGCGCGCTCGACTGACGGAGGACCTCCCTGCCCCACCGTCACGGCCCCGTCCCGAGCCTGCGCGGGGTGGGGAGCCCGAGACCCGCGCCGCCCGGATCCAGAAGACGGCCGGGGCGCTGAGCGCGGGCCGCAGGACCCGCTGACGTCCTCCCGACCCGGGTGCCCGGTGGTCTCCCCCGGAGGCTCCGGCGGTGAGTGCAGGTGCACTCACCGCCGGAGCGTCCCGGAACACCACCCCGGGCCGGCCGGGTCGGGCCACCCCCGGCCGGTCAGCGCAGGGTCGGGATCCACTCGGCCAGCGCGCGGCCGATCTCGTGCGGGGAGTCCTCGGGCACGAAGTGCCCGCCGGGGACGGTCACCTCGGTCACCGCCTTCCACTTGCGCACGAAGGCCCGCGGCCGGCCGACCAGGATCGAGCCCGGGTCGGCGTTGATGAACAGCTTGGGGACGTCGCTGGTGCGCAGCCACTGGCCGTACCCGGCGACCACGTCGCGGACCTTCGGCGGCACGTTCTCGATCGGCAGCTGCCGCGGCCACTCGAGGGTCGGCCAGCGGTGTGCCGGGTCGGCGAAGGGTTCGCGGTAGCGCGCGTGCGCCTCCGGGGAGAGGCCCCGGGCCACCGACGCCGGCAGGATGCGCTCGACGAAGGCGTTCTTCTCCAGCACCGCGGCCTCGCCGTCCGGACCGCGCATCGTCCGGAAGATCTTCCGCGCGGCGGCCGGCCAGTCGGCCCAGGTCAGCGGGACGACCAGCGCCTCGGTGAAGGCGATGCCGCGGACCGCCCCGGGGTGGCGGTGCGCCCAGTCGAAGCCCAGGGCCGAGCCCCAGTCGTGCAGCACGAAGGTGACCCGCTCGGTGGCGCCGACCGCCTCGAGGAACCGCGCGAGGAAGCCCGCGTGGGCGGAGAACGAGTAGCTGCCGGGGCCGGGGTCGGGCAGCTTGTCCGACTCCCCCATGCCGATCAGGTCCGGCGCGAGGCAGCGGCCGAGGTGCTGGACGTGCGGGATGACGTTGCGCCACAGGTAGGACGACGTGGGGTTGCCGTGCAGGAAGACGATCGGGTCGCCCTCCCCGGCCTCGACGTAGGCCATCTGCAGGGTGCCGTCGGCCCGGCGGTCGACCCGGACGCGCTTGCGGGGGAACGGGTCGTCGGGTGAGACGTCGGCGGCCATGCCTGCGATCCTCACCCATCCCCCGGCGCGGCACCGCTCGGGGTGGCCGACCCGGAGCCTCGCGAGCCCGGCAGGGGTCCTCCAGGCGGGTGCACCGTCGACAGCGGGGCGTCACCCCCGGGAGACCAGCCCCTCGGACACCAGCCAGTCCAGGGCCACGTCCGCGGGGTCCTCCCCGTCGACGTCGACCCGGGCGTTGAGCTGCTGCAGCACGTCGTCGGTGAGCAGCGGGGTGATCTGCGCGAACACGTCGGCGATCCCCGGGTGCCGCTCGAGGACCTCGGTCAGCACCACCGGGGCGACGTTGTAGGCCGGGAAGAACGCGCGGTCGTCCGCCAGCACGGTGAGGTCCAGCGCCGGGATGCGCCCGTCGGTGGTGAAGACCTCGCCGAAGTCGCACAGCCCGTTGTCGGTGGCGGTGTAGACCGCGCCGGTGTCCAGGATGCTCACGTTCTCGCGCGGCACCCCCTGCGGGTCCCCGAGCGGGATGCCGTAGGCCTCGAGCATCGGCTCGAACCCGTCGCTGCGCGTGGCGAACTCGGACTCGACGCATAAGGTGCGCTCCTCCACCGGCAGCGCGGCGACGTCGGAGAGGGCGTCGATGCCGCCCAGCTCCGGCACGGCCTCGCTGCGGACGGCGAAGGCGTAGGTGTTGTTCGCCGGCGCGGGCGGCAGCCAGGTCAGGCCGTTGGCGAGGTCGGCGTCCCGCACGGCCTCGTACTGCTCCTGCCGGTCGGGGATCCCCTCGGGCATCCCCAGGTAGTTCAGCCAGCCGGTCCCGGTGTACTCCCACTGCACCTCGACCTCGCCGTCGAGCATCGCCGCCCGCGCGGGCGCCGCCCCCGGGATGCCGCTGCGGTCGGTGACGTCGAACCCGGCGGTCTGCAGGGCGATCACCGCGATCTTGCCCAGGACCAGCGCCTCGGTGAAGTTCTTGGTGCCCACCACGACCTCGGCGCCGTCAGCTCCGGGCAGCGGCTCGATCTGCCCGGGCGCGGCCTGCGGCGCGAAGGTGTTGGCGCTCTCCAGGCCGCAGCCGCTCAGCGCGAGGACGGCCGCCAGGGCGACGGCGGGGAGTCGCGGTCCCATGTCAGAGCCCCTTCGGTCGGGCGACGTGCTCGACGACGCGGCCCAGCCAGTCGACGGCGAGGGCCAGCAGGGCCACGAGCACCGCCCCGCTGACCAGCAGCGAGTCCAGGGACAGCGTGATGCCGGTGTTGATCAGGACGCCCAGCCCGCCACCGTCGATGAAGGTGGCCAGGGTCGCCGTGCCCACGAGCAGCACCAGCGCGGTCCGCACCCCGGCCAGCACGACCGGGACGGCGAGCGGCAGCTCCACGCGGAACAGGACGGCGGCGGCGCTCATGCCCATGCCGCGACCGGCCTCGACCAGACGCGGGTCCACGCCCTGGATGCCGACCATCGTGTTGCGGAGCACGGGCAGGGCCGCGTAGACGACCAGCGCGACCACCGTCGTCCCGAAGCCGAAGCCCAGCCAGGTGGCCAGCAGGACGAACAGGCCGATCGCCGGCGCCGCCTGGCCGGTGTTGGCGATCCCGCTGATCAGCGGGCTGAACCGGCGCAGCGGCCGCCGGGTGAGGGCGATGCCCAGCGGCACCGCGATGAGCAGCACGATCACGGCGGCGGCGACGGTCAGCAGCAGGTGCTCGCGGATGCCGGTCCACAGCGCCGTCCAGCCCAGCTGCCGGGCCTCGGTCTCGGTCAGCGTGGCGTTGGCCCGCCACAGCACGAAGGCCAGCACGCCGGCGGCGACCAGCAGCGGCTGGGTGGCCAGGGCGCGCCAGCCGCCGCGGCCGGCGCCGGCCGACGTCTCGTCGGCTGGCCGGGTCGCCGACTCCGGGGTGCCCAGCGACGGGCTCTCGGGAGCGACGGTCATCCGGCCACCTCCGCCCGCGAGCGCTGGATCGCCGCCATCACGCTCTCCACCATGAGCACCCCGGCCAGCGCCTCCCGCCGTCCGGTCACGACCACCCCGCCCTGGCTGGCGGCCAGCATGGTGTCCAGCGCGTCGTTGAGCGTGGACCGCAGGTCCACGACGGGCAGCCGCTGGTCCACGGTGGCCGGCACGGTCGTCGTCCGGGTGAGCTCGGCCAGGGTCGGCCAGCTGATCGGCCGTCCGCGCCCGTCCAGGACGACGACGAAGTCGTGCCCGGCCGCGCGTGCGGCGGCGACGGCCTGGGCGGAGTCCGCACCGACGGCCGCCGTGGTGACCTGCCGCAGCTCCACGTCCCCCACCCGGGTCAGCGTGAGCTGCTTGAGCGTGGCGCCCGCGCCGACGAAGTCCGCGACGTACTCCTCCGCCGGGTTGGCGAGGATCGCCTCGGGGGTGTCGAACTGGACCACCCGGGCCCCGACGTCGAAGACGACGATGCGGTCGCCGAGCTTCACCGCCTCGTCGAAGTCGTGGGTGACGAAGACGATCGTCTTGCCCAGCTCCTCCTGGATGCGCAGCAGCTCGTCCTGCAGCCGCAGGCGGGTGACCGGGTCGACGGCGCCGAACGGCTCGTCCATCAGCAGCACCGGGGGGTCGGCGGCCAGCGCGCGGGCGACACCGACGCGCTGCTGCTGCCCGCCGGAGAGCTCGCGCGGGTAGCGGTCGCGGTAGACGGCCGGGTCCAGGCCGACCAGGTCGAGCAGCTCCTCGGTGCGGGCGGCGGTGCGCGTCCTGTCCCAGCCGAGCATCCGCGGGACCAGGCCGACGTTGGTGCCGACCGTCATGTGCGGGAACAGCCCGCCGGCCTGGATGACGTAGCCGATCCGGCGGCGCAGCCGGTCGGGGTCCTGGTCGGTGACGTCCTCGTCGCCCAGGTGGATGCGCCCGCCGGTCGGCTCGATGAGCCGGTTGAGCATCTTCAGCAGGGTGGTCTTCCCGCAGCCGGAGGGGCCGACGAACATGACGGTCTCCCCGGCGGGGATCTCCAGGCTCACGTCGTCCACGGCCGGGCGGGCCTGCCCGGGGTAGCGCTTGGTCACCCCGTCGAGGCGGATGGAGACCCCGCTGACCCGGCGGTCCGGCGAGGCGGCGGTGGCGGGTGTCGTCGTCTCAGACACGGATCCCCCTGGGCGTGGTCAGGCGACCGGCCAGCACGAGCAGCAGGTCGAGGACGAGGGCCAGCAGGACGATCGCGATCGTCCCGACGAGTGTGGAGTTCAGAGCGTTGGCGCCGCCCAGCCGGGAGAGGCCGGAGAAGATCAGGCCGCCCAGCCCCGGGCCGAGCACGTAGGCGGCGATGGCCGCGATGCCCATGACCATCTGGGTGGACACCCGGATGCCGGCGAGGACGACCGGCCAGGCCAGCGGCAGTTCGACGCGCAGGAGGACCGCCGCCCGGCTCATGCCGATGCCGCGGGCGGACTCGACCAGCGAGCGGTCGACGCCCGCGAGCCCCACGACGGCGTTGCGGAGCACCGGCAGGGCCGCGTAGAAGGTGACCGCGATGACCGCGGGGGTGATGCCGAAGCCGAACGGGGCCAGCAGGATCCCCAGCAGCGCGAACGCCGGGATGGTCAGGCCCACCGCCGAGACGCCGTTGGCCAGCGCGGTGGCCGCGGGGCTGCGGTAGACCAGCACGGCCAGCGCGACGGCGAGCACCGTGCCCAGGAGCACGCACTGGACCACCAGGCTCACGTGCTGGAAGGCCTGGAAGGCGATGAGCCCGCGGCGCTCGACCACGTAGTCCCACATCAGGCGGCACCTCTCCGCGCCCGGGCGGAGCCGGGCACTGCTCGTCGGTCGTCTCGTGGGCGGGGCTGCGGGTCCGGCACGGCTCGCCGACTCCGGCCACCACTGCGAGGCCGGGTGCGCCTCCTGCCCGGACGGCGCGCCGCTCCCCCGGCCGGCGCCGTCCTCGCCGTCGGACGACGCTGCCACAGCACCGGGCCGTCGGCGACCCGAGTCACGAGACGGTGCTGTGCCGGATCCGCGCCGGCCATGCGGCCGCGACCCGGTCGGGCGACGTCGCCCACCCCTTCGCTTGACCCTGACGCGACGTCAGGCTGTGCACTCGTGCCCGTCAGGAGGGAGGACACCCGTGAACGTGGGCGAGGTCGCAGCGCTGGCCGGTGTGACGGTCCGCACGCTGCACCACTACGACCGGATCGGGCTGCTGTCGCCGTCCGGCCGGACGGCTGCGGGCTACCGCCGGTACGCGCCGGCGGATCTGGACCGGCTGCACCGGGTGCTGGTCTACCGGGAGCTCGGGTTCCCCCTCGAGGAGGTCGCGACCCTCCTCGACGACCCCGCCGCCGACCCGGCCGAGCACCTGCGCCGCCAGCACCGGCTGCTGCTCGACCGGCTGGAGCGGACGCGGGCGATGGTCGCGGCCGTCGAGAAGGAGATGGAGGCACGGGCCATGGGGATCTCCCTGACCCCGGAGGAGCGGTTCGAGGTGTTCGGCGAGCACGACCCCGCGCGGTACGAGGCCGAGGCCGAGGAGCGCTGGGGCGACACCGAGGCGTGGGCGCAGTCCCAGGCGCGCACCCGCGGCTACACCAAGGAGGACTGGGTGCGGGTCAAGGCCGAGGGGGAGGACGTCGAGCGCCGCTTCGCCGAGGCGCTGCGGTCCGGCGTCCCGGCCGACTCGGAGCGGGCGATGGACCTCGCGGAGGAGCACCGGCAGCAGATCAGCCGGAACTTCTACGACTGCCCGCCGGAGATGCACGCCGCCCTGGGCCGGATGTACGTCGAGGACGAGCGGTTCACCGCCCACTACGAGCGCATCGCACCCGGCCTGGCGCGGTACGTGAGCACCGCCGTCCAGGCCAACGCCGCCCGCCAGGGAGGCTGACCGCGGGGCGAGATCTGCACACTCGTCACCATCGGACCCCTGATGGGCGCGAGTGTGCAGATCTCGCGACACCGAGCGGCGCCGGAACCCGGCGCAACGGCGGGCTGCACCACCGGTCATCCTGGCTCCTCGTGGGAAGCCTGTGGGTGCTGCTGCACCGGCCCGCCGTGCAGCGCGGGGTGCGGGCGGCGGTGGCGGCCGCACTCGCCTGGCAGGTCGCCGTCCTGCTGCCGCCCCTGCTGAGCGAGTACGCCTTCTACGCCCCGCTCGGCGCGGTGGTCGCGGTGCACCCGACGATCGCCGACTCCGCCAGCGCCGCCTGGCGCAGCGTGCTGGCCCTCCTCACCGGCTTCGCGCTGGCCGTGGCCCTGTACGAGCTCACCCGGGCGGTGCCGAACGCCCTCACCATCGCGCTGATCGTCGCCGTGGCCATCGCCGTCGAGCAGTGGGGGCTGTGGCGGGAGCAGGCCAGCTGGGTCAGCTTCGCCGCCGTCCTCATGATCACCGTCGGCCTCGACGACCCCGAGACCTACGTGCTGCGCTACGCCGGGCTGACGCTGCTGGGCGCGGCGATCGGCGTCCTGGTCACCACGCTGCTCTTCCCGCCGATGCAGCTGACCCGCGCGGTCGAGCAGATCGCCGTCGCCCGGTCGCTGCTGGCCACACACCTGGAGGAGATCGTGACCACGCTGCGCGAGGGGCGGGTGCCCGACCCGGCGGAGTGGGAGGGCCGCGCGGCGGGGCTGGACCGAGCCCTGGACCGGATGCGCGCGGCGGAGGCGCAGGTCGAGCGCGCCCGGCGGGCCAACCCGCGGGCGCGCCGGTGGCAGGGCCGGGCGGTCGGGATCCGCGAGGAGTCCCGCTCGCTGGACCGCGTCGCCGTCCTCGTCGACGACCTCACCTCGCTGGTCGTCGAGCTGCAGCCGCACCGGCGCGGCATCGACCGGGTCGAGGCCGGCACCGGCTGGGTGCTCGCCGACGCCCTCGCCGGCCTGGCCGGCGTGGGCCGGGCGCCGCACCACAGGTCCGACGGGACGACGCCGGTTCGCCGCAACCAGCGGATCGCCGCCGCGGAGGCCGCCCTCGACCGGCTGGTCACGCCGCTGCGCACCGCGCGGGTGGCCGACGAGGACGGCTTCTTCGCCCTGGGCGCGGTGGCGGTCGGCGTCCGGCGCGGGCTGGCCGCGCTCGGTGCGCAGCGGCGACAGCCCCTGCCCGCCTGACCGGCCGGGTCAGCTGCGGTGCAGCTCGTCGGGGCCGGCGGACCCGTCGAGCGCGTCGGGCCGGCCGGCACCGGCCGCGCCCGGGTCGTCGGGCAGCGGCCGGTCGTTCAGGTGGGCGGTCAGGCCGGCCGGCTCGTCGGCGGGGACCTCGGCGCGGCGGCCCGGCCGCGCCCCCAGCCGCAGCCGGCGGCCGGGCAGCCCGCCGGCCTGCGCGGCGGCGAGCAGCTCGGCCAGGTGCAGCACGCGGACGCGGGAGCGGCGGCGGCGCAGGCCGGTGACCAGCTGCCGCTGGCAGCCGGGGTTCACCGCGACGACGTAGTCGACGCCGGCCGCCTCGATCTGGTCGAGCTTCGGATCCAGCACCCGGCGGCTGTCCCTCGGCCGCAGCAGCGAGTACGTGCCCGCCGAGCCGCAGCACTGGGCCGCGCCGGGCAGCTCCACGTAGTCGGCGACGGCGGCGATCAGCTCCCGCGGCTCCCGCCAGACGTCCATCCCGTTGCGCAGGTGGCAGGAGTCCTGCAGCGCCACCCGTGCGCGCCGGCCGTCGACCCGCAGCTCCCCGAGGACCGCCGAGCCGTCACCGACCACGTACTCGGAGAACTCCTTGACCCGGTCGCGGCCGAGCACGCCGGCCAGGTGCGCCGCGCAGCCGCCCGCGGTGGTGACGATCGTGCCGGGCAACTGCTCGCCGAGCCGCCGCGCCATCGTGCGGCCCAGCTCCAGGTCCCCGTTGTGCGCGTGCAGGGCGCCGCAGCACCCCTGGTCGCCGGGCGCGTCGAGCTCCGGGCGCAGCCGCCGCGCGGCCCGACTCACCCCGGGGAAGAGCGCGCGCTCGAAGCAGCCCAGCATCAGGTGCGGCCCGTGCGGGGACGACGTGGCCGTGCGGGCGTGCCCGCGGAAGGTGCCGAGGCGGCGCACCAGCCAGTTCCGGACGACGACGTTGGTGAGCACCCGAACCAGCGGCGGCCGGCGCCGGCCCTGCCACTGGTGGGAGCGCCAGTGCTCCAGCAGCTCGCCGTACTGCACGCCGGCGGGGCAGACCGGCTCGCACGCCCGGCAGCCCAGGCAGAACGAGGACTCCTCCCGCAGGGTCGGGTCGTCGTCGGGCAGGACGCCGGTCTCCAGCGCGCGCATCAGCGTGATCCGGCCCCGCGGCGAGGACTTCTCGTCCTTGCTCAGCGCGTAGGTCGGGCAGGCCGGCAGGCAGAACCCGCAGGAGATGCACCGGTCCAGCAGCTCGGGCGGGAAGATGCCGCGTGCGGCGGCCCCGGCGGCGCCCGGGGCGTCGGTTGCCTCGGCGCTCACGCGACCTCCTCGCTGCGCTCGTCGGCGCGTTCGCGCCGCGCTGCTGTGTCCATCCGTGAGCTCGCACGCTCGCTCACGAGCCCACCTTCCCGGGGTTGAGGATGCCGGCCGGGTCGAACGCGGCCTTGATCCGCTTGGTCAGGGCCATCTGGTCGTCCCCCAGCCGGTCGCGCAGGTAGGGCAGCTTGGCGGCGCCCACGCCGTGCTCCCCGGTGATGGTGCCGTCGAGCTCCAGGGCCGCGGCGAAGATCTCGGCGAAGGCGGCGTGGGTGCGGTCGGCGGCCGCCGGGTCGCGGGCGTCGACGACGGCGGTCGGGTGCAGGTTGCCGTCCCCGGCGTGGCCGAAGGTGCCGATCAGCAGGTCGTGGCGGGCGGCGACGGCGTCGATCCGGTCCACCATCTCGGCCAGCCGCGGGCGGGGCACGGTGACGTCCTCCAGTACGGTGAGCGTGTCCAGCCGGGACAGCGCCGGCAGCGAGCAGCGGCGCGCGGCCAGCAGCGCCTCGGACTGGGCGACCTCCTTGGCCACGGTGACCTCGAGGGCGCCCTCGTCGGCGCACAGCTCGCCCATGCGGGTCAGGTTGCGCTCCACGGCGTCCGGCTCGCCGTCGTCCCCGAAGAGCAGCAGCGCCCCGGCGTCGGTGCGCAGCCCCAGCCGGGCGTAGTCCTCCACCGCGCCGATGCAGGTGCGGTCGAGGAACTCCAGGGTGGCCGGCACCACGCCGTGGGCGAGGATCGCGGTGACCGCGCGGCCGGCGTCGGCCAGCGAGGGGAAGTAGGCCACCCCGGTGCTCGCCGTGGCCGGCATGGGCAGCAGCGCGAGGGTCACCTCGGTGATCACGCCGAGGGTGCCCTCCGAGCCGGTGAGCAGGCGGGTCAGGTCGTAGCCGGCGACGTCCTTCCACAGCCGCCCGCCGGTGCGGATGACCTCGCCGGTGGGCAGCACGACCTCGAGACCGAGCACGTAGTTGCGGGTGACGCCGTACTTGAGGCCGCGCAGGCCGCCGGCGCAGGTGGCGACGTTGCCGCCCACGGTGGAGACGGTGCGGCTGCCCGGGTCGGGCGCGAACAGCAGCCCCTTCGCGGCGGCGGCCTCGGCGACCGTGGCCGTGGTGGCGCCGGGCTCGGCGCGGACCAGCAGCTCGTCGGTGCTGATCTCCAGCACCCGGTCCATGCGGGTGAGCACCAGCAGGATGCCGCCCTGCAGCGGCACGGTCGCCGCGCACAGGTTCGAGCCCGCGCCGCGGGGCACGACCGGGACGCGGTGGGCGGTGGCCAGCCGCAGGACGGCCGCGACCTCCTCGGTGCGCGCCGGGAAGACGACCGCGTCGGGCGGGGAGGAGAACAGCGGGGTGGCGTCCCGGGCGTAGGGCGCGACCTCACCCTGCTCGTGACGGACGTGCTCCCGGCCGACGATCGACTCCAGCTCGGCCAGCACCCCGGGATCCAGTGCCACGTCGCACCCCCTCACGGCGGTCGGGTGGGCCCCGCTCGGCCGCAGCGGGGAGCCTAGTGACCTCCGCCACGATCCGCCCTGCGGAGACGTCCGGCGAGATCGCGCGATCTCGCACGGTCCAGGGCCGCAGCCGGGCGAGATCTCGTGATCTCGACCCGTTCAGACCTCGGCGGCGAGCACCTAGCCGCGTCGAGGGCCACACCCGCACCGGTCACCCCGCCGCCGCCACCACGTCGACGGCCGCACCGGCGCCGGCGTCGAGGTCGGCGGGTCCCGGGCCGGGCACCGGCAGACTGTAGCCGTGCCCGAGCAGCCCGAACTGACGATCCAGGGCTGGGGTCCGGCCGCCGGCCCCCGCGACGCGACGGTGACCCGCGGGGCGGACGGCGGCTCCGGCAGCCTGGAGCTGGCCGCGTTCCCCGACGTCGCCGAGGTGCTGCCCAAGGCCGCCCGCCGGCACCTGGCCCGCGAGCTCGGCTGGACGCCGCGGCGCACCCCGCCGGTGCCCGTCGCCGAGATCCGGCTGGCCCCCTCCCGGCTGGCCGAGGAGTGCCGGCTGCGCCTGGTCGACCTGCTCGGCGCCGAGCACGTCCGGACCGACCGCGAGGCCCGCCTGCGGCACGCCGGCGGCAAGAGCTACCTGGACCTGCTGCGCCGCCGGGAGGGCGACGCCTCCGACGCGCCGGACGCCGTGGTCCGGCCGGGCAGCACCGGGGAGACCGCCGCCCTGCTGGCGCTGTGCAGCGAGATGGGCGTGGTCGTGGTGCCCTTCGGCGGCGGCACCAGCGTGGTCGGCGGGCTGTCCGGCGTCGACGCCGACGACCGGCCCTCGATCTCGGTCGACCTGGGCCGCATGGCGTCGGTGCACGCCCTCGACGTCGCGTCGTCGCTGGTCACGGTGGGGCCGGGCGTGCGCGGGCCGGCACTGGAGGAGCACCTGGGCCGGCACGGGCTGACCCTCGGCCACCTGCCGCAGAGCTGGGAGTTCGCCACGATGGGCGGCTACGCGGCCACCCGGTCGGCAGGGCAGGCCTCCACCGGCGTCGGCCGCTTCGACGACCTCGTCGCCGGGCTGACGCTGGCGACGCCGGCCGGGGTGCTCGAGCTCGGCTCCCCGCCGGCGTCGGCGGCCGGCCCGGACCTGCTCGGCCTGGCGCTGGGCTCGGAGGGCGCGCTGGGGGTCATCACCGAGCTGACGCTGCGGGTGCGGCCCGAGCCGCGGGAGCGGCACTACGAGGGCTGGTCGTTCCGGACCTGGGAGGCCGGGCTGGCCGGGCTGCAGCGGCTGGCCCGGCACGACCTGCTGCCCGACGTCGTCCGGCTGTCCGACCCCGACGAGACGCGGGCGAACCTGCTGCACGGCTCCGGCACCGGCGGGTCGCTGCTGCGCGGCTCGCTGCGGCTGCGCCGGCGGGCCGCGGGCTGCCTGCTCGTCGTCGGCTGGGAGGGGCTGCCGGCGGCGGTGCGCGCCCGGCGGCGGTCGGGGGCCTCGGTGCTGCGCGGGGCCGGGGCGGTGCGGCTGGGCACCCGCGTCGGGGAGGCCTGGCGGAGGCACCGGTACGCCGCGCCGTACACCCGCGACAGCCTGCTGGACGCCGGGCTGCTGGTCGAGACGCTGGAGACCGCGGCCACGTGGACCGCGCTGCCCACCGTCTACGACGCCGTCCGCGGGGCGCTGCGCGAGTCGCTCGGGAGGCGCGGGAAGCAGCCGCTGCTGATGAGCCACGTCTCGCACGGCTACGCGACCGGCGCCTCGCTGTACGTCACCGTGCTGGCCGACCGGGACGACGCCCTGCCGATCCAGCAGTGGCTGTCGGCCAAGCGGGCGGCGACCGACGCGCTGCTGGCGGCCGGCGGCACGCTGACCCACCACCACGCCGTCGGGGCCGACCACCGCCCCTGGCTGGAGCGCGAGCTCGGCCCGCTGGGCGTGGAGGTGCTGCGGGCGGTCAAGCAGCGGCTGGACCCGCAGCGCATCTGCAACCCCGGCGTCCTGCTGCCGGACTGAACGAGGCCCCCCGCCCCGCCGCTCGCAGGCCCGCGCGACGCCGAGGGACCGGCCCGACGACCAGCTGGGCTCACGGTCGTGGGGGGGGGGGGGGGGGGGGGGGGGGGGGGGGGGGGGGGGGGGGGGGGGGGGGGGGGGGGGGGGGGGGGGGGGGGGGGGGGGGCGCGCCCGGGCGCGCGGGGGGGCGCTCCGCGGGGCGCGCGCGCGGCCGCCGGCGGGCGCCCGGGGGGGGGGCCGCCGCCCCCCCGCCCCCGCCCCCCCTGGACGCTGGACGATCAGCTCAGCTGATCATCCGCCGGACGAACCATCTCCTCAGCCGCGCGGGGGCAGGGCGTGGCCGGAGGAGAAGACGCCGCCGGGGTCGACGGCGGCCTTGAGGGCCAGCAGCCGCTCGCGCACCACGGGCGGGTAGGACGCGGCGACCTCGGCGGGCCCGGCGACGTCGCCGAGGAAGTTGGTCATGGCGCCGGGGGCGGCCCACGGCTGCAGCGCCGCCAGCACCCTGCGACCGGCCTGCGGCAGCACCTCGGCGAGCTCGGGCACCATCGGGCCGAGGACCAGCACCGACCAGGCGGCGTCCCGCCCGGCCACCGCGTTGGGGACGTGCGGCTCGCGGGCCAGCGCGCCGCCCAGCAGCCGGATCTCGGCCATGAGCAGCGGCGAGGGCCGGTCCGGACCGGCCGCGCCGAGGAACGCGTCGACCGTCTCCTCGGTGAGCTCGGCCAGCAGCATGCCCTTCTCCCAGCCGGGCATCGGGTCCTTCGGGTCCATGTGCACCGCGTCCAGTTCGGTGGTCAGCAGCGGGCCGAGGTGGCCGAGCACGATGCGCCCGGCCGACGTCATCGGCTCGACCAGCCGCTCCCCCTCGGCGGTGTCCCAGCCGGAGTACACGTACCGGAGGTGGACGACGGTCTGCCCGCGCAGCGGCTCCGGCAGCTCCTCCATCGGCGGCAGCCGCAGGACGGCGATCGACGTCCCGACCTCCTCCGGCATCGTGGGCGCCCACTGCCGGAAGGCGTGCAGGACGGCGGCGGCGTCCTCGGCGGCGAAGAAGATGCCGCCACCGAGCACGGAGCGGACCGGGAACAGCCCGAACTCCAGCGAGGTGACGACGCCGAAGCTGCCCTTGCCGCCGCGCACCGCCCAGAACAGCTCGGGCTCACTATCGGCGCAGACGCTCCGTAGTGCGCCGTCGGCGGTGACGATGTCGAAGGAGACCACGGCGTCGGCGGCGAAGCCGTACCGGCGGCCCAGCGAGCCCATGCCGCCGCCGAGGGTGTAGCCGACCACCCCGACGTCGGACGACGACCCGCACAGGCCGGTCAGCCCGTGCTCGAACGCGGCGGCCAGCACCTTCTCCCACGTCACGCCGGCCTCCACGCGGGCGGTGCGGCGGACCGGGTCGATCGTCACGCCCTGCATGCGGCGGGTGGAGACGAGCACCGTCCCGTCGGCGTTGCGGACCGGGCCGTGGCCGGTGGCCTGCACGGCGACCGGCAGGCCGTGCGCGACGGCCCAGGTGACGGCGGCGGCGACGTCCGCGGCGCAGGTCGCGCCGACGGCGACGGCGGGGGTGTGCCGGACGGCGACGTTCCAGGCGGCGACCTCGGCGGCCAGCCCCTCGTCGCCGGCGGCGTAGACCGGGCCGTGGACCCGGCGGCGCAGGTCGTCGACGGCCCCGGCCGGTACGGCGGGGACGGGCGCGTCGTCGGCGGCGGCGCGCGGGGCGGGGACGGTTCCGGCAACGACCTCGGTGCGGCTCATGTCTGGGTTTCCTCGCGGGACGGGATCGGGACGCCGACGACCCTCGCCGCCCCCGCTTGCGGCGGGCTTGCGGCCGGCTTGGCGGCCACCGGGGCCGGATCGCCCCCACCGGGGGCCCTGAGCTGCCAGGATCCCCGGCCGTGCACTTCCGCGTCCTCGGCCCGCTGGAGGTGGCGGACGCCGAGGGCCGGCCGGTGGACGTGGGCGGGGCCAAGCCGCGGGCGCTGCTGACCCTCCTGCTGGCCGAGCCGGGGCGGGTGGTGGCCGTCGATCGGATCGTGGCGGCGCTGTGGGGGGAGCAGCCCCCGCCGACCGCCACCGGCACCCTGCAGGCGCACGTCTCCCACCTGCGGCGGGTGCTCGAGCCCGGCCGCGGCCCGCGCGAGGCGCCGTCCGTGCTGCTCACCCGCCCACCGGGCTACCTGCTGCAGGCCGGCCCGGCCGAGCTCGACAGCCTCTGCTTCGTGCAGCTGGCCGAGGAGGGCGACCGCGCGGTGGCCGGCGGGGACCCGGCGCGCGGCGTGGCCCTGCTCGACCGGGCGCTGGAGCTGTGGCGCGGCGAGCCGCTGGCCGAGCTGGGCGACCTGCCGAGCGCGGCCACCGACCGGCTGCGGCTGACCGAGCTGCACGTGAGGGCCCGCGAGCGCCGCTGCGACGCCCTGCTGGCCACCGGCCGGCCCGATGCCGCGGCTGCCGACCTGCAGCACCTGGTCGCCGAGCACCCGCTGCGCGAGCGGCTGTGGGCCCGGCTGGTCACCGCGCTGTACGCCGCCGACCGGCAGGCCGACGCGCTCGACGCGCTGCGCCGCTGCACCGAGCGGCTGCGCGACGAGCTCGGCATCGACCCCGGCCCCGAGCTGCGCGACCTGGAGCGGGCGGTGCTCCGGCAGGACCCGCGGCTCACCGAGCGGGTGCCCCGCCCGGTGCTGTCCGTCGTCCCGCCCCCGGCCGCGGTGCCCACCGCGGCGCCCGGCGCGGAGGCCCTGGTCGGCCGGCAGGCGGAGCTGGCGCACCTGCGGGCGGTCGCCGAGCAGGCCGCGGGCGGGCGGCCCGCGGTCGTCGTCCTCGGCGGGGAGGCCGGCATCGGCAAGACCCGGCTGGCCGAGGCCGCCGCGGACGCCGGGCGGGCGGCCGGCTGGTCGGTGGCCTGGAGCCGGTGCGCGGACGACGCCGGCGCCCCGGCGCTGTGGCCGTGGACGCAGGTGCTCGAGCAGCTGGGCCAGGAGCAGCTGGTGCTCCCGGCCGAGGACGCCACCGGGGACGCCGACGCCGCCCGCTTCCGGCTGTTCCAGGACCTGCGCGCCCGGCTGGCCGCCGCCGCGACCCGCCCGGTGCTCGTCGTCCTCGACGACCTGCAGGGCGCCGACACCACCTCGGTCGCGCTGCTGGCGCTGCTCGCCCGGCACCTGCCGCGGGTTCCCCTGCTGGTCGTCGTGACGGTGCGCACCGTGGGCGAGGAGCTGCCCGAGGCGGTGGTCGACTGCCTGGGCCGGCTCAACCGCGAGCCGGCGGCCAGCCGGCTGCGGCTGGAGGGGCTGTCCACCGGCGACGTCGCCGCGCTCATGGCCGCCCAGCTGGGCTCGCCCGGGGACCGGGCGCTGGCCGCGGCGGTGCACGACCGCACCGCGGGCAACCCGTTCTTCGTCGTCGAGCTGGCCCGCTGGATGCTCGGCGCGCACGACCTGCACCTGGACCGCGAGCCGGTGCCGCCGTCCGTCGGCGAGGTGCTGCGCACGCGGCTGGGCCGGCTGCCCGCGGACGCCCGCGAGGTGCTGGAGCTGGCCGCCGTGGCCGGCCGCGAGGTGTCCCTGGACCTGCTGGAGGCCGCCGGCACCCCGGCCGAGACCGCGCTGACCGCGCTGGACACCGCGACCGCGTGCGGGCTGGTCGTCGAGGGCCCGGCGCCGTGGCGCTGGCGGTTCGCCCACGCGCTGGTGCAGGAGGTGCTGACCGGCGACCTGCCGGCGCTGCGGCGGGCGCGGCTGCACGCCCGGGTCGGCGAGGCGCTGGAGCGCCGCGTCCCGGGCACGACCGACGACGAGCTGGTGGAGCGGCTGGCCCGCCACTTCGTCGCGGCGCTGCCGGTCACCGGCCCGGGCCCGGCGCGGCTGTACGCGACGGCCGCGGCCCGCAGCGCCCGCGCCCGCCTGGCGCACGGCGAGGCCGCCGCGCACACCCGGCGGGCGCTGGAGCTGCTCGACCCGGTCGCGCCGGACGCCGCGCGGACCCGGCACGACCTGCTCACCGCGCTCGGCAACGACCTGCTGCGCAGCGGCCAACTCACCGAGGCCCGCGAGGTCGTCGCCGAGGCGATCACCGTCGCGCGGCAGCTGGGCGACCGGGAGTGCCTGGCCGAGGCCGCGGCGGTGTGGGGCAGCGTCACGCTGTGGAACTGGCGACCGCACGGCGTGGTCGACGACGACATGGTGGCGCTGCTGGAGGACCTCGCCGCGTCCCGTCCGGACGGCGACGACGCGACGACCGCCCGGCTGCTGGGCACCCTGGGCGTCGAGCTCGCCTTCTCCCCCGACGACCGCGGTGTGCGGGCCGCCCGGCGGGCGGTCGAGCTGGCCCGGCGGACCGGGGACCCCGAGCTGCTGGGGCGCACGCTGAACAACCTCAGCCTCGCGGTGTGGGGGCGGCCGGGCGCCGCGGAGCTGCGGCTGGCCGCGGCCGACGAGACCCTGGAGCTGGCCGGGCGCGGGCTGCCGCGGCGCACCGAGTTCGTGGCGCACCTGCACCGGGCGGCGATCCGGCTGCACCTGGCCGACCTCGCCGGGTTCGAGGCCGACCACGACCAGGCCCGCCGGCTGGCCGTGTCGCTGAGCGGGCCGGAGGTGCGCCCGCACGTGCTCTGGCAGGCCGGCGGGCTGGCCTGGCTGCGCGGGGACGCCGCCCGGGCCGAGGAGCTGACCACCGAGGCCTACGAGCGGTTCCGCCGGGTCACCCCGCACGCGCGGCACGCCTACGCCGCCCACCAGTTCACCCTCCGGCGGGCCGACCACCGCGAGGGCGACGCGCTGCCCCTGCTGGTCGAGACCGGCGACGAGGGCAGCCCGCTGCTGCAGGAGATGGCGGTGCTGGCCGCGGCGGAGTCCGGCGACCTCGCCGAGGCCCGCCGGCTGCGGGCGCGGTGGGGGCGCACGCTGGTCCGCGACTGGGCCAGCGACGTCGCGCTCTACCTGCAGGCCGAGTCGTCGCTGTGGCTGGGCGACGAGCCGGCCTGGGCGGCCGCGACGGAGTCGCTGCTGCCGTACGCCGGCCGCCAGGCGGTGCTGGGGACGCCGTCGCTCACGCTGGGCGCCTACGACGAACTGCTCGGCCGGATCGCCGAACGCCGCGGGGACCCGGCCGCGGCCCGCGGGTGGTGGTCCGCCGCGGCGCGGCAGGGCCGGCAGGTGGGGTCGCCGCACCAGGTGGCGCTGGCCGAGTCCCACCTGGCCCGGGTGCCCGGTGAGCCGGTCGCGGTCACGGCAGCTGCACCGTCGTCGTCACCCGGGCCAGGCTCGGTCGCGGCGGCACCGACCCGAAGCCGAAGGTGACCGGCGGGCGCACCGGGGCCAGCGCGCCCAGCGGTCCGCCGTCCCACGTCGCGTCCAGCGCCGTCACCGCGTGCAGGTCCTGCACGCCGTACCACTCGGTCCGGCCGCCTCCGGCCGACCCGGTGGTGCGCAGCCCGGTCAGCAGCCGCGCGAGCCGGTCCAGCAGGCCGACCCACGCCGGGGTGCGGGCCAGCGGGGCGGGGACGGCGCGCAGCAGCCGGCCCAGCGGCGGCCGGCGGCCGGTCGTGGCGTGCAGCCGCAGCGGACCGGCCGCCACCGCCCAGCTGCGCGGGTCCGGCCGCCGCACCGTCACCGGGACCAGCCGGACCTCGTCGAAGGCGTAGGTCGCGGCGATGAAGTCGGCGACCTCCCGGCTGGGGGCGAGCAGCACCCGGACGCCGTCCGGCCGCTGGACCATGACGTCGGACAGCGGCCCGAACGGGGAGCGCGGCCAGTGCCCGACGACGAGGCGGGTGCCCGATGCGGTGCCGACCCCGAGGATCCAGCCGTCGAACCGCAGCCGCGTCACAGCGTGGTCGCGCGGCCGCCGTCCACCGGGATGACCGCGCCGGTGACGTACGCGCCCGCCCGCCCGGCGAGGTAGACCACGACGCCGGCCATGTCGTCGGGCCGGCCGATGCGGCCCAGCGGGGACGACGCGGCGATCTCGTCGCCGTGGGCGGCCAGCGTCGCGGCCATCATCTTGGACTCGAACGGCCCCGGGGCGACGGCGTTGACCGTGATCCGCCTCGGCCCGAGCTCCTTGGCCAGCACCCGGGTGAGGTGGTGCACCCCGGCCTTGCTCGCCGAGTAGGAGTAGGTGGGCAGGGACGGGGCGTGCAGCCCGTCGATGCTGCCGACGTTGACCACCCGGGCCGGGTCGTCGTCGGTGCCGGCGGCCTCCAGCAACGGCAGGAACGCGCGGGTGAGGAAGAACGGCGCCTTGAGGTTGAGGTCGAGCACCTTGTCCCAGGCCGCGGCGGGGAACTCGGCGAACGGCGCGCCCCAGGTGGCCCCCGCGTTGTTGACCAGGACGTGCAGCCGCTCCTCGCGGCGGCCGACCTCCTCGGCCAGCCGCAGGCACTCCGCCTCGGTGGAGACGTCGGCGGGGATCGACCCGACCGTCCCGAACTGCGACAGCTCGGCGACCGCGGCCTCCCCCGCCTCGGCCTTGCGGGAGGAGACGTAGACCGACGCCCCGGCCTGCAGCAGGCCGCGGGCCATCATCAGCCCGATGCCGCGGGTGCCGCCGGTGACCAGGGCCACCTTCCCGGTCAGGTCGAACAGGTGCACGAGGGGGCCTCCGCGGTGTGGTGGGGACGTCGTCGGCCCCGGCCGGGGCACCCTATCCAGCGCTCCGGAGCGCTCCCTGTGCCAGCCTCGGCCCATGACCGCACCCGCCGCCGCGACCGCCGCTCTGGGCGCCACCAGCGAGGTAGGGCCGCTGCGGACGGTGCTGCTGCACCGGCCGGGCGCCGAACTGCGCCGGCTGACCCCGCGCAACAACGACCAGCTGCTGTTCGACGGCGTGCCGTGGGTGCGCCGGGCGCAGGAGGAGCACGACGCCTTCGCCGCCGAGCTCACCGCCCGCGGGGTGGAGGTGCTCCACCTGGACCGGCTGCTGGCCGAGGTGCTGACCTCGCCCGTGGCCCGCACGGAGCTGATCACCGCCGCCGTCGACGACCCGCGGCTGGGCGCGACGCTCACCCGCACCGCGGCCGCGCACCTGGCCGGCCTCGCCCCCGAGGACCTCGCCCGGGCGCTGGTCGCCGGGGTCGCGCACGAGGAGCTACCCGGCGGGCGGGGCCTGGGCTACGAGCTCATGGACCGCGCCGACTTCGTCGTCCCCCCGCTGCCGAACCTGCTGTTCACCCGCGACTCGTCGGTGTGGGTGGGCGACCAGGTGGCGGTGACCTCGCTGGCCATGCCCGCCCGGCACCGGGAGAGCACGATCACCGCCGCGGTGTACGCCCACCACCCGCGCTTCGCCGGCGCCGAGCAGCTCTACGACGCCTCGCTGGAGCACCTCGAGGGCGGCGACGTGCTGCTGCTGGCCCCGGGGGTGGTCGCGGTCGGGGTCGGCGAGCGGACGACGCCCGGCGGTGCGGAGCGGCTGGCCCGGCGGGTGTTCGCCCGGGGCCTGGCGCACACGGTGCTCGTCGTACCGATCGCCCAGCAGCGGGCGACCATGCACCTGGACACCATCGCCACGATGGTCGACGTCGACGCCATGGTCGTGTACCCCGCCGTCGCCGACTCGTTGGTCGCGTGGACGGTCACCGCCGACGAGCCGCCCGACCACGACGACACCACCGACCTCGTCGTCCGCGGCCCGGCGCCGTTCCTGGAGGCCGCGGCGGCCGCGATGGGCATCGACCGGCTGCGGGTGATCGACACCGGGCTGGACCCGGTCACCGCCGAGCGCGAGCAGTGGGACGACGGCAACAACACCCTCGCGCTGGCCCCGCGGCTGGCCGTGGCCTACGAGCGCAACACCGTCACCAACGCCGCACTCGAGGCGGCCGGCATCGAGGTGGTGCGGATCGCCGGCTCGGAGCTCGGCAGCGGCCGCGGCGGACCGAGGTGCATGTCCTGCCCCGTCCGCCGCGACCCGCTGTAGGTGCCTTTCGCGCGCGAAAGGCACCTACAGGACCGCCTTTCGCGCGCGAAAGGCAGTTACAGGCCCTGGGCCAGCCGGTGGTAGGCCGCGCCCCAGCGCAGCTCCTTCGCCAGCGACCGGCGGGTGGTGTCGCCGTCGATGACCACCAGCTCGGTCGCGAAGACCTCGGCCAGGTCGGTCAGCTCGTCGGCGCCGATCGCGGTCGACAGCACCGTGTGGTGCGGGCCGCCGGCGGTCAACCAGCCCTCGGTCGCCGTCTCGAAGTCCGGCCGCGGCTGCCACACCGCGCGGGCCACCGGCAGGTTGGGCAGCGGCTCGTCGGGCTCGACGACGTCGACCTCGTTGGCCACCCAGCGGAACCGGTCGCCCAGGTCGCACCAGCCGACGACGACGCCCTCGCCCGGCGCCGCGGTGAACACCAGCCGCGCCGGGTCCTCGCGGCCGCCGATGGACAACGGGTGCACCTCGACGCGGGGCCGGTCGCCCGCGATGGTCGGGCAGACCTCGAGCATGTGCGCCCCCAGGATCCTCGGCGTCCCGGTGAGGTCGTAGGTGTAGTCCTCCATGAACGAGGTGCCGCCGGGCTGCCCGGCCGCGGCGACCTTCAGGGTGCGCAGCAGCGCCGCGGTCTTCCAGTCGCCCTCGCCGCCGAAGCCGTACCCGTCGGCCATCAGCCGCTGGACGGCGAGGCCGGGGAGCTGGCGCAGCCCGCCGAGGTCCTCGAAGTTCGTGGTGAACGCGGTGAAGCCGCCGTCCTCGAGGAAGCTGCGCAGCGCCGCCTCGATGCGGGCCTGGTAGCGCACCGCCTCGTGCCGCTCCCCGCCCGGCCGGCAGTCGTCGGCGAACTCGTAGCGGTCGCCGTACTCCTCGACGAGGGCGTCGACCACCTTGTCCTCGACGGCGTCGACCACGGCGACGAGGTCGTTGACGCCCCAGGTGTTCACCGACATGCCGAAGCGGATCTCGGCCTCGACCTTGTCGCCCTCGGTCACCGCGACGTTGCGCATGTTGTCGCCGAAGCGGGCCAGCCGCAGCGACCGGGCGGCAGCCGCCGCCGTCGCCGCGCGCGCCCACGAGCCGACCCGGGAGCGCACCCGCGGGTTGGACACGTGGCCGGCGACCGTCGTCCGCGGCATGCGCAGCCGGGTCAGCACGAACCCGTACTCCCGGTCGCCGTGCGCGGCCTGGTTGAGGTTCATGAAGTCCATGTCGATCGTCGCCCAGGGCAGGGCGGCGTCGGCCTGGGTGTGCAGGTGCAGCAGCGGCTTGCGCAGCGCGTCGAGCCCGGAGATCCACATCTTCGCGGGCGAGAAGGTGTGCATCCAGGTGACGACACCGACGCAGGCCGGGTCCTCGTTGGCCTCGCCCATCGCCCGCCGGATGGCCGCGGCGTCGGTGAGCACCGGCTTCCACACCACCCGCACCGGGACCTCGGCGGCCTCGTCGAGCGCCGCGGCGACCCGCTGCGACTGCTCGGCGACCTGCTGCAGGGTCTCCTCGCCGTACAGCCCCTGGCTGCCGGTCAGGAACCAGACCTCGTGCCCCTCGAACGGGTCAGCGACCACGACGGGACCTCTCCTCACTGTCCGTAGACGTTCTGGTAGCGGGCGTACAGCGAGTCGATGTCCGACTGCGCGATGGGCAGGGGCTCGCCGAGCTGGCGGGACAGGTGCACCGTGCGGGCGACGTCCTCGGTCATGACCGCGGCCTTCACCGCCGCCTTGGCCGATGGCCCGATCGTGAAGACGCCGTGGTTCTGCATGAGCACCGCGGGTGAGCGCGAGTCGCGCAGCGTCTCGACGATGCCGCGGCCGATCGAGTCGTCCCCGATGAGCGCGAACGGGCCGACCGGGATGGGCCCCCCGAACTCGTCGGCCATGGCCGTGAGCACGCAGGGGACCGGCTCGGCGCGCGCCGCCCAGGCCGTGGCGTACGGGCTGTGCGTGTGCACCTGGCCGTCGACCTCCGGCATGTGCCGGTAGACGTAGGCGTGCGCGTCGGTGTCGCTGGAGGGCTTCTTCACCCCGTCGACGGCGTTCCCGTCCAGGTCGCAGACGGTGATGCCCTCCCAGGTCAGCTCGTCGTAGAGGACGCCGCTGCCCTTGATGACGAACAGGTCCTCGCCGGGCACCCGCTCCGACACGTTGCCCGAGGTCCAGGTGACCAGGCCGTTGCGGGTCAGCTCGGCGTGCAGGGCGGCGACGTGCTCGCGCTGCGCTCGGTGGGTGCCCCGCTCGGTGCGGGGCTGGGTGGCCGCCGCCGGGGTCCCCGCAGAGACGTGGAGCGCCAGCGGAGCGTCTTCGTGGGGATGGCTCATACCGGCTGCTCCTCGGGACGTGCGGTGGACGTGGTCTGGGCGTCGGCGATCCGCGGCTCGGCCGGCCGGTGGTCGTTGCCCACGTGGTCGACGGCGGCCCGCTCGACCGGGAGCCCGGCGACGTACCGCTGCATGAACGCGTCGAAGCCGGCGACGTCGGCCGGCTCGGGCTGAGCGGTCTGCAGGCCGGTGCCGGTGAAGACCGTCGAGTCCAGGTAGTCCGCCAGGCTGCGGTCCGAGCCACTGGAGGCGAAAGCGGCCAGGACGGCGATCCCCCAGGCGCCACCCTCGGCAGCGACGTCCCCCACGGACACCGGGGTGTCGATCGCGGCGGCCAGGAAGCGTTGCGCCACGCCCTTGGTCCGGAACAGGCCACCGTGCGCGAACATCCGGTCGATCCGCACGCCCTCGGCCTTCTGCAGGACGTCCATGCCGATCCGCAGCGTGGCGAGGGACGCGAACAGGTGCGTCCGCATGAAGGTGGCGAGGTCGAACCTGCTGTCCGGGGACCGCACGAACAGCGGCCGCCCCTCCTCGAGGCCGGTGATCGGCTCCCCGGAGAGGTAGTTGTAGGCCAGCATCCCGCCGCCGTCGCTGGCGCCACCGAGCGCGGCGGAGAACAGGATCTCGAAGACCGCCGACGGGTCCGCCTCGGAACCCAGCGCCCGGGCGAACTCGGTGAACAGACCGACCCAGGCATTCACCTCGCTGGCCCCGTTGTTGCAGTGCACCATGGCCACCGGGTCGCCGGCCGGCGTGGTCACGAGGTCCAGTTCGCGGTGCATCCGGGTGAGTTCGCGCTCGAGCACGACCATGGCGAAGATGCTCGTCCCGGCGGAGACGTTGCCGGTGCGCGGAGCGACCGAGTTGGTGGCGACCATCCCCGTGCCCGCGTCGCCCTCGGGTGGGCAGAGCGGGGTGCCGGGACGCAGCCGCCCGGTCGGGTCGAGCAGCGTCGCGCCCGCCTCGGTGAGCTCGCCGGCCGGCTGGCCGGCGGACGCGATCCCGGGCAGCAGGTCGGCGAGGGTGAGCTCGACCCCGGCCTCGGCAGCCAGCTGGTCGAACCGGGCCAGCATCGGAGCGGAGTAACCGCCGGTGCCGACGTCGATCGGGAACATGCCGCTGGCGTCGCCGATGCCGAGGACCTTCTCGCCGGTGAGCTGCCAGTGCACGTAGCCGGCCAGGGTCGTCAGGTGATCGAGCCGACCGACGTGGTCCTCGCCGTCCAGGATCGCCTGGTAGAGGTGCGCGACGCTCCACCGGTGCGGGATGTTGACGCCGAACTCCGCGCTGAGCCGCTCCGCCGCTCGGCCCGTGTTCGTGTTGCGCCAGGTGCGGAACGGCGTGAGCAGCTCGCCGTCGACGTCGAACGCCAGGTAGCCGTGCATCATCGCCGACACGCCGAGCGCGCCGACCCCTGCCAGCTCGACCCCGTGGCGTCGCCGCACGTCGCCCGCCAGGGCCGCGACGCTCTGCTGCACCCCTGCCCAGACGGCCCCCAGCGAGTACGTCCACCGCCGGTCGACGAACTGGTTCTCCCAGTCGTGGCTGCCGACCGCGAGCGGAGCGTGGTCCGGGCCGACGAGCACTGCCTTGATCCGGGTCGATCCCAGCTCGATCCCCAGGGCCGTGCGACCTCCGGTGATCGCCTCGCCGACATCCATCGTCATCTCTCGCGACCCTCTCGCTCCGGACTGGTGGCCCCGCCCGGGGTCCCGGTGAGCGCAGCACCGCCGGTCGCCGTGCCCCGCCGGTCGCGGACGACGTCCGCCGGCGTCCCGACGTCCACCCCGACGACGTCGGGGTCGCCCGTTCCTGCCGTGTCCGGCATCGGTTCCTCCTGCGCCCAGCGGCTCGGACGACGGCCGATCGGCCACGTCGCCGCAGGGATGTTAGCGCTAACAGGGACAGTCGTCACACCCCGACGGGGGTCCTCCCGACCGGAACGGGGCCGGTGCTGGAGCGGACGAGCAGCACCGGCGGCACCGGCTGCGGGTGCAGCTCCCGGCCGGCCAGCCGGGCGAGCACGAGCTCGACCGCCCGGTGGCCGAGCTCGGCGAAGTCCTGCCGCACCGTCGTCAGCGGCGGCATGAGGTACGGGGCCTCGGGCAGGTCGTCGAAGCCGACGACGCTGACGTCGCGCGGGGCCTCGAGCCCCTCCTCGTGCAGCGCGGCGAGCAGCCCCATGGCCATCTGGTCGTTGGCCATGAAGACCGCGGTGATCTCCTCGCCCGCGCGTCGGCGGGCGGCGAGCCGGCGACCGGCCTCGTAGCCCGAGGACGGCGTCCAGTCGCCGTGCAGGCACTCGGGGACGCCGGCCCCGGCACCGGCCAGCTCGGCGCGCCAGCCGGCGATCCGGTCCCGGGCCTCCTGCGAGTCGGCGGGACCGGTGACGTGGTGGACGGTGCGGTGGCCGAGGTCGAGCAGGTGCCGGGTGGCCAGCCGCGCGCCGGCGACCTGGTCGACGCCGACCGCGGGCTCCTCGAGCGCCCCGCCGCTCTGCACGGTGACCAGCGGCAGCGGGGCGTGCACCACGTGCAGCGCCTCGACCGCGTCGTCGTAGGTGGCCAGCGCCAGGACGGCGTCCACCGACTGGGCAACGAACCGGTCGACGGCGTCGCGCATCGCGTCGGCGGTCGCCTCGTCGAGGACCGTGACGCTCAGCGAGTACCCGGCCGCCCGCGCCGCCCGCTCCAGGCCGACGAGGGTCTGCGCCGGCCCGTACTGGTTGATGTTGACGGTGACGAACCCGAGCGTCCGCGTGGAACCCGTGACGAGGGCCCGCGCGGCGGTGTTGGGCCGGTAGCCCAGCTCGCGGATGGCCCGCTCGACGCGCTCGCGGGTCTGCGGCGCGACGTTGGGATGCCCGTTGATGACCCGGGACACCGTCTGGTGGGACACGCCCGCCCGAGCCGCGACGTCGGACATGACCAGCGCTCGGGTCGCCCCCTCGGGCTCCACCGCTCCCCCTCCCCGTCGAGGGTCGGCCTCGTCTCGGCCACCTCGGTCCGTGCCCTGCCGGGGGGGGGGGGGGGGGGGGGGGGGGGGGGGGGGGGGGGGGGGGGGGGGGGGGGGGGGGGGGGGGGGGGGGGGGGGGGGGGGGGGGGGGGGGGGGGGGGGGGGGTGGGGGTGGCGCCG